>JAYUBR010000205.1:0-2260 GCA_043740775.1 Ferruginibacter sp.
TCCCATTTTACAAAGGCCAGCGTTGGGTTTTTGGTAAACAAAGTATCCAATACCCCGAACACAAAATTTTGAACCGCAGGATTTGAAAGATCCAGCACCAACTGATTCCGGTAATATTTTTCAGGTCTTTCGAACTGTCGTATCACCCAGTCTTTATGCTTTTCATACAACTCACTTTTAGGATTTACCATTTCGGGTTCTACCCATATTCCAAATTTAATTCCTGCAGCAGTTGCTTCTTTTACCAGGTAGCCGATGCCATGCGGCAGCTTCTTTACATTCTCCTGCCAATCGCCCAAACCTGCTGTGTCAGCATCTCTTGGGTGTTTATTACCAAACCATCCGTCATCCAGCAAAAACATATCTACACCTAATTTCTTAGCTCCTTTAAATAAACCCACCAGTTTATTTTCATCAAACCCAAAATAAGTTGCCTCCCAGTTATTCAGTAAAGTAAGCCTCGATCCTCCCCCATCTAACAACCTGTACTTTGTTGCCCAGTGATGCAAATTACGGCTGGCTTCGCCTTTGCCATTTGCTGAAAAAGTATAAATGAAAGCTGGTGTTGTAAACTCCTGCGCAGCCGCCAATTGATATTCAGAAGCATACGGATTGATACCTGCAATCAGCCGAAGACTATTATAATTATCCACTTCAAAATCAATTTTAAAATTGCCCGACCATGCCAGTTGTCCCAGCAAAACCCTGCCTTCGTTTTCGGTAGCAGGTTTATCAAACGATACCATGAATGCAGATGGTTCCAGCAGGTTGGCCCTTGTGCCCAACTTGGAATCAATTGATTTAATGCCATGAGACAAATGATCTTCTTCCGGTTTCATTTCGCTGCCCCAGGTTCCATTGTAATGCGTCAGGTAAAAATCATTGCCCATTAAATACAAATTTGCAGACGCATATTTTTGCATGCGGATGGCTTTCTTTTCGCCATTCTTAATTACACTCCATTGTTCTACCACATTCTCTTTAAAATACGTTTTATAGAAGAGGGTTATTTCAGTTGCATACAAAGGGTCTTTTAGCAAAATGCTTGTCAGGCTTACATTTGCGTCTATCTTCCTTGTATCGCTGCTAACATATTTTAAGTCGAGCGACATGTTGCCATCCGCATGTGTTATTTGCACAGCAGGCTCTAGTATGTTCCATGTACCGGCGGGTGTATAAGCCGAATTATACGTGGGTGAATTATCGCTTTTTAAATGATATTGGTTGGGTATGGCTGCATATTCCCTGTCATTTGCAAGTCGGCTGCCAAAATATACAATGCCCAGCCGGCCATCCTTATCCGTTTGTAAAACCATTGCATTTTTTTCTGTTTCAACAGGTATGGTTACTATGTTTTGCGCAAATAACCGGCTGGTTGTAGCAAGCAGTAAAAACAGAATTGACCAGGCGATAGTACTACTATTAAGCTTCCGTTGCGTCGCACTCTTGTACCTTGATAAATTAATTGAACAACCGGATACCTGTTGATGAAACCGTTTTTTGTTTATCATTTTTTGTGTTGGCATAACCATTATTATTTTAGCTGTTATTATTTCGGTGTAAGTACTGCAATGTATTTCATTATAACTTGCTTTCCATACGTATAGCAAGAAAGAATTCGCCTTTATCTAAGCAATGTTACTGTTCCTTTTATTTTCAATTTATTCAGTTTAAATGTTACCAGGTAAACGTAAGATCCCACAGGCTGTGGATTACCATTCACCACTCCATCCCACGAAACGATTGCACCCGTTGAATGATAAACCTTGTTACCAAATCGGTTAAACACAGTTACCGTTGCACCATAGGCTGGATCTAAAAAAGGAATTCTCCAGGTATCATTAATCCCGTCGCCATCGGGCGTAAAGGCCGATGGGATGTACAATCCCTTCACTACTTTTACCTGCACCGTGTCCTTTTTTGCGCAACCAAATACCGAGCTGGCGGAAAGTGTGTAAGCAATATCTTTTGCAGGCGTTACAACCGGCGACAAGATTTTTGTATTGTCAATATAAGTGTCAGGTGCCCACGAAAAACTCATTCCTTGTCCCTCTACAACACCATTTAAAGCAACCCCATATCCCGGAATAATATTGATATCCGCACCCGCATTAACTACCGGGTTTTCATGTACCGAAATAATGATTGGGGTAGATGCAATGCGGCAGGTAGTTGGTCCGGCAACGTTGGCTTCCACCAATGTAAAGCGATACCAATAATTTCCTGCGGTAGTAGGCTCCCGAATATAAGAAGTACTGGC
>JAYUBR010000206.1:0-7553 GCA_043740775.1 Ferruginibacter sp.
ATAAGATACTTTTGAAGGCAAAGAATAAAATTATGGCAAAAATAAAAAATCTGCTCTTTGATCTTGGAGGGGTTTTACTTAACATTGATTATAACAAAACCGCGGATGCATTTAAAATGCTAGGGGTAACAAAATTTGATGAATTATACTCCCAGGCTGATGCAAACGATTTATTTGAAGCGTTGGAAACAGGCAAAATTAAGGAAGAAGATTTTTATATTTCTTTACAGCAATATTGCCATCCTGGCACAAGCAAGGAACAGATAGAACTGGCATGGAATTCAATGTTAGGGAACTTTAGAATTGACAGTCTGAAATGGCTGAAAGCGCAAAAAGAAAAGTACAATATTTTTTTATTAAGCAACACAAACAGTATTCATTTAACTGCTTTTAATAAAATTTTTAAAGCAGCAATAAATCAATCCAGCCTGGATGATTATTTTATAAAAGTCTGGTATTCTCACAATATACAAATGCGCAAACCCTATCCTGCAACGTATCATTTTGTTTTAAATGATGCAGGATTAAAGGCAGAAGAAACCCTGTTTATAGATGATTCAATCAATAATATTGAAGGGGCAAAAGAGGCTGGCCTACGGGTATATCATTTGGTGTCGGGAAATAAAATTGAAGATATTGTGTTTTAAGAAAACGTTACCGGTACTAACTACTTTATCTCTTCAAATTCAATGTAGTCGTCACTTTTACTTTTAGGAGGAGCAGAAGCTTTTGTAGCATTATAAGCAGTATTCTGTTGCTGCTGGTTCATTTTTTCCTGCATTTGTGCGCTCATATCAACAAATTGTTTCTTTACCTGTTTGGTAGTTTTGGCTACAGGAATAATTAACTCAAATACAAGCTTGTATAACAGGTATAAAACAAAAAGTTCAAAAGCCAGTCTGAAGATGTTCATATTGTAAAGGTATTAATCAAATAAAAACAAACCTGTTAAAATTTTATGTTTAATTTAAAAAAAAGATAATGCACTATAATGACCCGTTATTTTGCTGGTATTAATTTGTTCACTATATTTGCAATGGAAAAAGACACAAAATGAAGGGAACGAAGATCGTTCCCTTCTTCTTTTATTATGAGTGAAGATACAAGCACCAGTTTACAGGCGATAGAAGCATTGATAGCAAAACTGCTTTTAGAAATGGAAGATGTTTTTTTAGTCTCTGTTCGAATTAAACCTGCCAACAATATAAAGGTTTATCTCGATGCAGATGAAGGTTTAAACATTGACAGATGTGTTAAAATAAACCGGGCTATGTACCGTACAATAGAAGAGGAAGGATGGTACCCCGATGGAAATTTTTCACTGGAAGTATCAAGTCCCGGCATTGATGAGCCGTTGAAGCTTTTGCGCCAATACAAAAAAAATATCGGGCGAAACGTAGAAGTAACAATGACGGATGAAAATAAACAGGAAGGAAAACTGGTAGCTGTTTCTGAAGAGACAATAACCATTGAATATATAGAAGGTAAAAATAAAAAAGCGGTTACGGTAACAAAAGAAATGCCGCTTGACCAGGTTAAACAAACAATAGTACAGATTGCATTTTAATTAATTAACAAAACACCCCTGTCGGCGGGATGTAAAAGCGAGGCTGGTAAGTTTATGGCACGTATTAATTTGATTGATTCCTTCCAGGAATTTAAAGAGGCTGAAAATATTGATCGTCCTACATTAATGAAAGTAATGGAAGATGTTTTTAAAACACTGATTCGTAAAAAATACGGCAGCGACGATCAGTTTGATGTAATTGTAAATGATCAGAAGGGAGATCTTGAAATTTTCCGCCGTCGTACTATTGTTGATGATGGAGATATCTACAATACATTAACTGAAATTGAATACAGTGATGCTATCAAGATAGAACCCGATTATGCTGTTGGGGAAGAACTATACGAAGAAGTTGATATACAAAAAGAGTTTGGCCGCAGGGCAATACTAGCCGGTAAGCAAACTTTGGCAAGCCGCATCAATGATCTGAAAAAGAACCTGCTTATAAAAAAATACGAAGATCGTGTAGGTGACATCGTTAGCGGAGAAGTTTACCAGGTTTGGAAAAAAGAAGTGCTGTTATTGGATGAAGAAGGAAATGAAATGATCTTACCAAAATCAGAACAGATACCTTCTGACTATTTCAAAAAAGGCGAAAACGTAAGAGGGGTTGTAAAAAAAGTAGAATTAAAAAACAGCCAGGCCATAATTGTAGTATCCAGAACAAGTGCATCTTTTTTGGAAAAATTGTTGGAAATTGAAGTGCCGGAAATATTTGATGGTTTAATTGTTGTAAAGAAGATTGTAAGAGATCCGGGTGAAAGAGCTAAAATAGCTGTTGAGAGTTTTGATGACAGAATTGACCCGGTAGGTGCCTGCGTAGGTATGAAGGGAAGCAGAATACATGGTATTGTAAGAGAGCTAAAAAATGAGAATATTGATGTAATCAACTGGACAAGCAATATACAGTTATTGATACAGCGCTCGTTAACACCTGCAAAAATTACTAGTATTGATATTAATGAAGAAAAGAAACATGCCACTGTATTTTTGAAACCCGACCAGGTGTCATTGGCGATAGGAAGGCGTGGCGTAAATATAAAACTGGCCTGTGAATTGACAGGATATGAAATAGATGTATTTCGTGATAACGAAGGTGAGGTGGATGAATTTGATATTGATCTGGAAGAGTTCAGCGATGAAATAGAACCATGGGTAATTGAAGCGCTGAAAAAGGTTGGTTGCGACACTGCCCGTTCGGTACTTGACTTAACTGCGGAAGAGCTAGAACGCAGAACTGATCTTGAAAAAGAAACCATTGCAGATGTAAGAAGAATTTTAAAAGAAGAATTCGAGAAAGAATAGCAGTGGAAATAAATAATCATTTTAAAAGAAAATAATCGCCTATGTCCCATTAGTAATAGGTAAACAAAACACGAATGTCAGAAGTAGTAACAAATACACCAAGATTGATGGCCGCGGCCAAAGAGTTCAATATAGGTACCAATACCTTGATTGAATTTCTGGAATCAAAGGGTCTTAGCAATGAAAAGTTGAATCCAGGCTCCAAACTTACGGAACAGATGTACCGGGTATTGCAGTCAGAGTTTCAACAGGATAAGGTAGCTAAAGAAAAAGCACAAAAGATAGAATTATCTAAAGGAGCGGGTGTTACCGAACCAAAGAAAAAAAGAGACGAGGAAGACCTTTCTTTCAAAAAGAAAGAAACTGCGGTTGTAGCTCCACACATAATTGAAAAACCAGCAGAAGTTAAACCTATTGAAATTCCTGCGACTGTGATAGAGGTTGCAGAAGTTGTAAAAGAGGAAAACCCAGCAGAGATAAAACCTATTGAAATACCTCCACCTCCAATTGTAGTGGAAAAACCCATAGTAGAAGAGTTGGTAGCTGAAGTACCAGTTGAAAAAAAACCTATAGTTGAAGAAGCACCAAAAGTAGAACTGACAAAAATTGAAGCTCCTGAACTGGAAGCGCCAAGGGTAGTTACAAAAATTGACCTTGATGCAATTGATTCTTCGACACGGCCAAAAAAATCTACAAAAAAAACAGAAGAAAAACCAGCGGCGGCGATTCAAAAAAACGATAAAATAATAGTAGCCGAAAAGCCGGTTACTATTATTGCAGAAACAATAGCAGTTGAACCTGTGAAGATGGATGACGCCATTATAAACACACCAGCCATTATAGAAAATATAAAGGCGGATAAACTGGAAGGCCCTAAAATTTTAGGAAAAATTGAATTACCGGTGGATAATGATACAAGGCCCAAAAGGGACGATGATAAGCGCAAGCGCAAACGCATCCCTATGGAAAGAAAACCAGGTGCACCTCCGCACCAGCATGGGCCAAATAGTGGTACAGGTAATGCACCAAGACCAGCCATTAATGATCAAAACCGCAACCGGCCAAATACTGGGGCTTCCCCGGCAGGAAGCAGGCCAGGCGGAGCTTCTGGGGTTAACAGACCCGGTAGCAATTTTGGCGGCAACAGGCCAGGTGGTGCTCAAGGTGGCGGCAACAGGTTTAATAATAACCGTACTGCAGCAGCACCAGCGGCACGCAGCCAGGACAGGGAAATTGATGCAAAAGAAATTCAGGATAAAATAAAAGAAACACAGGCCAAATTATCTGGGGGCGGCGGCCGGGGTAAAAGCCTTAAAGCCAAATATAGAAAGGCTAAAAGAGATGAACTGGCTATACAGCGTGGTGCAGAAGGTGGAGAAAGCAATAAGCTACAGGTAACAGAATTTATTTCCGTTAGCGAACTGGCAGGTTTAATGGATGTAAGTTTTGCAGACATTATCAGCAAGTGTATGAACCTGGGTATAATGGTTTCTATTAACCAGCGTTTAGAGGCCGATGTTATTGAACTGGTAGTGAGTGAATTTAACTATGAAGTTGAATTTATTGGTGTGGAAGATGCGGCAGAAATGGAAGATGATGACGACGAAGATGATTTAAACGACCTTAAAGCCAGAGCACCGATTGTTACCATTATGGGGCATGTAGATCATGGTAAAACCTCTTTGCTTGATCATATACGCAATACCAATGTTATCGCAGGTGAGGCTGGAGGAATTACACAGCATATTGGTGCATACGAAGTAAAATTAAAAGACGGAAGAGCCATTACCTTCCTTGATACACCCGGCCATGAAGCCTTTACGGCAATGCGTGCCCGTGGAGCAAAAGTTACGGATATTGCTGTAATTGTAATTGCCGCAGATGATGCGGTGATGCCTCAGACAAAAGAGGCCATTTCACATGCGCAGGCTGCAGGGGTACCAATGATATTTGCGATTAATAAAATAGACAGGGATGGAGCAAACCCCGAAAAAATCAAAGAGCAATTAGCCTCTATGAATATATTGGTGGAAAGCTGGGGTGGCAAATACCAGAGCCAGGAAATAAGCGCCAAACAGGGTTTAAATATTGACCTGTTAATGGAAAAAATATTACTGGAAGCAGATGTACTGGAACTGAAAGCCAACCCGGCCAAAGTAGCCACTGGTACAGTTATTGAAGCATCGCTTGATAAAGGACGTGGTTATGTTGCAACTATTTTGGTGCAGAATGGTACACTTAAACAAGGAGATATGATCGTTTCAGGTCAAAACTTTGGCAAGGTAAAAGCCATGTACAATGAGCGTAACCAACGCAGTGAAATAGCACCTCCATCAACACCCGTGCTAATATTGGGTTTAAATGGTGCGCCGCAGGCGGGTGAAACTTTTAAAGTATATGCTGATGAAAGTGAGGCAAGAGAAAAAGCTTACCAGCGTGGACAAATATTGAGAGAGCAGGGTATGCGTGCTAAAAAACATATTACTCTGGATGAAATCGGACGTCGTTTGGCATTGGGAAGCTTTAAAGAACTCAATGTAATTATTAAGGGTGATGTGGATGGATCTGTGGAAGCATTAAGTGATTCACTGCAAAAATTAAGTACCGAAGAAATAGTAATAAAAGTTATTCATAAAGCAGTAGGTGCAATTACAGAAAGTGATGTTACTTTGGCCAATGCATCAGATGCAATTATAATTGGTTTCAATGTTCGTCCTTCTATGCAAGCTGCACGTTTGGGTGAGCAGGAAGGTATCCAGATTAAATTGTATTCTATCATCTACAATGCTATTGAAGAAATACGCAGTGCGATGGAAGGTATGCTTGAACCTGGTGTTGAAGATAAAGTACTGGCCAATGTGGAAATTAAAGAGATGTATAAGTTTGATAAAGCTACCGTGGCAGGATGTATTGTACTGGAAGGAAAAATTGCCAGGAACAACCGCATTCGTTTGGTAAGAGATGGCATTGTAATTTTTACCGGCGAGTTGGGTAGTTTAAAACGTTACAGGGATGATGTAAAAGAAGTAACTACAAATATGGAGTGCGGTTTAACCATTAAGAATTACGCCAACATTGAAGTAGGAGATATTGTGGAGGCGTTCGAAGAGGTTGAAGTGAAAAGGACTTTGTAAACCGCTTTGGTAAAAGATCACCTATGGTATAAAAGTACAAGAGGGCGACGCAACGATTTACCACATTGCTTCTTTGCCAGGACACAAACATTTGTTAAACATAATTACAAAAGGGCTATTGATAAAATAGCTCTTTATTTTTGACATTAACCCTGTTTTTCAGGGAAGGGTTATAATAATTGATTGAAATAAAATGAGTACAAAAAAAGTTTTTCTATTGCTCGGTATTTGCTTTTTAACGGGTACTGTTGTGTTTGCACAGTCTGCAAAAGTGGTGGCCGATAAAATTATTGCGGTTGTGGGCGACAAGGTTATTTTAAAAAGTGATATTGATAACACCATTACAGATATGCAACGCCAGGGAATTGAAGTACCTGCAAATGCCCGGTGTCAAACATTGGAACAATCAATGGGTGTAAAAGCATTGGTGTTACAGGCCGAGAGAGATTCTTTACCGGTAACGGAAGAAGAAGTAGCTGCAGATATTGACAACCAGGTACGTTATTTTATCGGGGCTTACGGATCAAAAGAAAAACTGGAAGAAATTTCAGGTAAATCTTTGTACCAGTTAAAAGAAGATTTTAAAGACGGCTTCAGGGAAAGAAAACTCGCTGCTGCCATGCGCAATAAAATTGTAGATGGCATACGCATTACACCGAATGAAGTAAAAGCTTATTTTGACAAGCTGCCTAAAGACAGTTTACCCTTTTATGAAAGTGAACTGGAGATCGGACAGATTGTAGCGTTTCCAAAAGCAAGCAGGGAAGCTGAAGAATATTGTATAGAACAGTTGACAGGGTTTAAACAACAGGCCGAAAGTGGTAAAAAGGATTTTAAAAAACTGGCAGATATTTATTCGGATGATGAAGCCACACAGAAACAAAATGACGGCCAACTGGATTTAAACAGAAGCCAGAAAGGATTTGATGCTACTTTTATGGGTAAGGCTTTTGCGCTAAAAGAAGGACAGATCAGCAGTCCTTTTAAAAGCCAGTTTGGGTATCATATTATACAAATGGTGAGCCGTGCAGGAGATGATGCTACTGTAAGGCACATCTTAAAAATACCACAAATTACCCCGGCAGAAACAAATACTACGATAAAAAAATTAGATTCTGTAAGAGCAAAATTAATTGCCGGCACAATACAGTTTGGGGAGGCGGTTTCAAAATACAGCGATGATGAAACCAGTAAATTTACTGGAGGAAGAAGAACCAATAATGAAGGGAGTACTTATATAACTATCGACCAGTTGGATAAGGATATGGTAGTAATGCTAAAAGATTTAAAAGTGGGTGAGTTTTCGCAGCCAAAAGAATTTGAAAATGAAAGAAAAAAGAAAGGTGTAAGGATTGTTTATTTATTAAGCAAGAGCGAACCACACAGGGAAAATGTAAAAGATGATTACAATAAAATAGCCCAGCGGACTTTGGAAGAAAAGAAAAATGCAGCGTTGGAAAAATGGTTTAACAAAAAAGTAGGAACCTATTATATTAAGATAGACGAAGAGTACAAGAATTGTGAAGAAATGAAAAAGTGGACCAGCG
>JAYUBR010000207.1:0-2258 GCA_043740775.1 Ferruginibacter sp.
TGGCTGCTGGTATTGTGTGCCATTCCTGTTTTATTAATTGGTACCAGTAACACTTATACTTCCTTCCTGTTATTTCGTTTAGCCATTGGAGTTATTGGTGCATCGTTTGTAATTACTCAGTTTCATACATCGGTAATGTTTGCGCCAAATATAAAAGGTACAGCCAATGCTACAGCAGGTGGTTTTGGTAATGCAGGTGGTGGTGCAGCAAATTTTTTTATGCCAATGATTGCATCAGGTTTTGTGGGGCTGGGGTTTTGTACCAAAGAAGATAGCTGGCGTTATGCCATGATATTACCCGGCATAATGTTGCTGGTTTGCGCTTTTTTGTACTATCGTTTTACCAAAGATGCACCCGAAGGAAATTATAAAGAAACCGGTTATAAAGTAGATGATAAAAAAAATACTTTTCTTGTTGCAGCAAGAGATTACCGCACCTGGATTTTGACTATTGCTTATGCCGCATGCTTTGGTGTAGAAATAACAGTGGATAATTTTGCGCCCTTATTTTTTATGGATTCGTTTGGGGCAACATTAGCAGTAGCTGGTATGGCGGCCGGAATATTTGGCTGGATAAATATTTTTGCCCGCCCTATGGGTGGCATTGTTGCCGATAAAATTGGAAAGGTTTGGGGCTTTGATGGTAAATCAATGTTGCTTGCTGTTTTATTATTATTAGAAGGTATTGGGCTTATCTGGTTTGCTAAATCTGGCAATATTGGCATGGCTATTTTTATGATGTTCTTTTTTGGATTAAGCCTGAAAATGGCTAATGGTGCCACTTACAGCTTAGTGCCTTTCATCAGCCCTGTTGCTGTGGGTAGTGTTGCAGGCATCGTAGGGGCTGGTGGAAACATTGGTGCGATGCTGATTGCTTTTATGTTTAAAGCAAAAGCAACTCATGCTACCAAAGAAGTAATTGAGAATGGTGTTGTTAAAACAAAAGACCTTATTGACTATACCGCAGCATTTACTTTATTAGGCTATATTATTTTAGGAATTGGTGTTGCAGTTTTTGTTTTCAGAACGGTTACTGCACAAAAGAAAGTTGATGTAAAAGATTTAAGTGTGGTACCTGCATAAAACATAATTAAAGATGAATGAAGAAATATTGTTGAAGAGTGACGCCACTGAAGTCTAATCAGGGAACTTCAGCTTGGTACAAAAAAAGAAAAAATTGATAGACAAAAAAAACATATCGCCATTAAATACACCAACAGGTAATACTTCTACCTGCTGTTACTGTGGTGTGGGCTGCGGCATTATTGTACATAAAGATGCACATAACAGAATTACAATAGAAGGGGATAAAAGCCATCCAGTAAATAAAGGCATGCTGTGCAGCAAAGGCATGAATTTACATCACACCGTAAATGATAAAAGCGACAGGTTGCTGTTTCCTGAAATGCGGTATAATAAAAATATGCCCCGCCAAAGAGTAAGCTGGGATGTGGCGTTGGAAAGAACTGCAGCAGTTTTTAAAACATTCATTGATAAATACGGGCCCGGTAGTGTAGCATTTTATGCAAGCGGCCAATGCCTTACAGAAGAATATTATGTAGTCAACAAATTAGTCAAAGGTTTTATCGGGAGCAATAATATTGATACCAACAGCCGCTTATGTATGAGCAGTGCAGTGGTAGGTTATAAAATGAGTTTGGGAGAAGATAGCGTGCCTGTTAGTTATGATGACCTTGAATTGTGTGATGTAATTTTTGTTGCCGGCGCAAACCCTGCATGGTGCCATCCTGTTTTATGGAGAAGAGTGGAAGCCGCAAGAGAAAAAAATCCGGACATAAAAATTATTGTAAGCGACCCACGTAAAACACAAACCTGCTCTCTCGCCAATGTGCATCTGCAATTAAATCCCGGTACAGATATTTCATTGCATCATGCTATTGGCAGATGTTTGATAGAAGAAGGAAAAATTGGTTTTGATTTCATCAATGATAATACCAATGGTTTTTCTAAATACAGGGAAACCGTTTTTGAAAAAACCATTGAAGAAGCGGCAATGATTTGTGGTGTTAGCGAAAATGATATTCGCTTAACAGCTTTATACATTGGTAATGCAAAGGGTTTTATTACCATGTGGACGATGGGGTTGAATCAAAGTGTGGTGGGCACTAATAAAAATTTGTCGCTTATTAATTTGAATTTAATAACCGGGCAAATAGGAAAGCCAGGCGCAGGGCCATTTTCATTAACGGGGCAACCCAATGCAATGGGTGGCAGAGAAGTAGGTGGATTAAGTAATT
>JAYUBR010000208.1:0-2258 GCA_043740775.1 Ferruginibacter sp.
CCCCCTTCAAAAATATTGTTTCCATTCCGGTCTTTTCTGTTGATCCACCAGGTAAAATTGATCAGTAATTTCTGGAATACTCTTTTCAGGAAAATGATATCTCCGGTTCCACAGGTTTCTTTTTCTATACGGTAAACTTCCATGGCGGCCCATGCCTGCACCGGGGGATTTACATCACTAAAATTCCACTCATAAGCCGGCAATTGACCATCCGGTTTCATATACCATTCCCTCATAATGAGCAGTAGCTGATTTTTGGCGAATTCAGGATCTACCATCACCAGTGAAATACAATGAAAAGCAAGGTCCCATGCGGCATACCAGGGATATTCCCATTTGTCGGGCATTGCAATAATATCCTGGTTTTTTAAATGGGTCCAGTCATTATTTCGCCCCTTTCTTTTGCCATCATTTACCGGGGTAATCCCGTCGCTGGTTGTAAGCCAACGCTTCACATCATAATGATAATATTGTTTACTCCATAACATACCAGCCAGTGCCTTGCGCTGTATATTCTTAAGATCGTCTGATATATTATCAGGAAGAATGGCTTTATAAAAATCATCTGCCTCCTGTTTTCTTACGGCGAAAATTTTTGCAAACCCATTGGTAAAAGGCTTGTCATCCGCCCTGTTGGTAAGCCTGCAATAAATGGTTTTGGTTTCGCCCCCCTTTACTTTCAATTCATATATCGGCGAAAATTTGGTACCCTCATTTTTATTACGAAGTCTTTTGCGGTTAGTTCCCTCAATAATTGCATCATGAAAAGCATCTTTTACAAAGGGGGTTTCATTAACTGCCCCGTTTACTTTATTCAGGTTGGTTTCGTTTTCTGTAAACAGGCAATCATCGGGATGCTGAAAATAAAAGTAATAGTCGCCCAACCGCTTGTGATTAACTTTAACAGATGTTTTATTTAAATACCGGATGGCAGGTTTGGGTTCATCCGGCGTGTAACCCCACCGGTTATAAAACCATAAAGTGGGCAATACGGTTATAGGAGCCATTTTACTACCCCGGTTGGTAATATCTATTTTTATAAAAATATCCTGCGGATTCTGTTTGGCATAGGTAATATTCACATCAAAATATTCATCCTTATCAAATACCCCTGTATCGAGTATTTCATATTCAGGATCAAGCATCGTCCTGCTTCGGTTAGTTGCTTTGAGGTCTTCATACGGAAATTCATTCTGGGGATATTTGTATAAATATTCCATGTAATAATGGGTTGGAATATTATCCTGGTAATAATACAATTCCTTTACATCTTCACCATGATTGCCTTCGTAATTACCAAGGCCAAATAAGCGCTCTTTCAAAATTTTGTCTTTTCCATTCCACAAGGCCACCGCAAAACATAAGTTCTGAAAATAGTCAGAAATACCGGCAATACCATCCTCTCCCCAGCGATAAGTTCTGAAATGAGACTGATCGAAAGGCAAGTAGCCCCATGCATCGCCAAAATGACCATAGTCTTCTCTTACCGTTCCCCATTGCCTTTCGCTCAGGTAAGGCCCCCATTGTTCCAAAGGAATAGGTTTTTTTGAATTAACGGATAACCGCTGATGTTCTGCTGACATGTTACTATTTTAGATAGAATGTAGTTACCAATGTTAAAATGATAACCATACCATAATATTGAATCAGTGATAAAAATAGGACATTTTGAAGCAGCAGATAATTTGGGTGCAAAAAATAATGCCTCAAAAGTATGCAGTGGGAAAGTAAAAATTACCTTGTTACAATACTATAGTAAAAGAGATTCTTAATTTTTGGGATATAGATTCGCTTAAAAAAAACAGATATAATTAAATATCTTTTGTAATTAAATAACCCATTCTTTAAAGGCTCTCAATCATCTTCCTTAGCGGCCACTTTTATAAATGCTGCCCTTTTTGGTGCAGGCATGGTTGAATGAATCCCCTTTACGCCTTTCCAGATCACTTCACTAAATTCCAGATCGGGCACACGGTCTTCTTTGCTAAAATCAAAACCGGCAGATTGTTTAGAGAGTTCGTTCCATACCAGGTTTTTCTCGGTGATGTCTACCTGCGCAGGCAATGCTGTAAACGTGGTTGCATCAGGCACCGCTGTAAAGCTGCGCCATAGCGGGGTTGCAGCGGCATCGTACTGGCTCATGGGTGCTATACCTAAAATCAATTCTATGGTACGCAAAATTCCGCTGGTGGTGTAAGGTGTATGGTCTACAAAATTTCTTTTAACGTAAGGCCCAACAACATAGGCAGGGCTACGGT
>JAYUBR010000209.1:0-2257 GCA_043740775.1 Ferruginibacter sp.
ATCGTAATCAATCTGACCAAGCAATAAAGAAGTTAGTGCATATCCTTTTTTTAAAAGTAATTTACTTGCTTCAACAAATTCTTCAATCCCTTTATCATAGAGCATTCTTGATACCAGTAAAAAAGTAGTAGTTGTATTTTGAGGACGATGTAGTGCCGGCCTAAATACAGATGTATCTACTCCTTCGCCCGGTAAAATAAAACTTTTGTCTGCCTTTATTATACCATTACTTATAAATATAGATTGGTCGCTTGAATTTAAAAACCATGTTTCTACCGGGTACGAAAGACTTAACTTGTATAGCAGTTTTGCTATGCGAAATAAAAAGCCATTACTGGAAAAAGCATTACCAAGTCCCGTAATGATACTAATGCATTTAATTTTACAAAATCTGGCTGCCAGCGTGCCATAAATGTTTGGCTTAATGGTATAATGAAAGATAAAATCTGGTTGTAATTTTTTATATATCCCAATATATTCCCAGTATAAACTAAAATCCTGAAACGGATTATTGCCAGATCTTTTTAATTTTTTTATTGTCACAACCTTAATTCCCTCATCTATAATTTTATTTGTAAAATTATCTTCAGGTGCAACAACGCAAACGTCGTAGCCAATTTGTATAAATTTCTTAATAAGGCCCAATCGAAAATTATACATACTCCAACTGGTATTACCCGAAAAAACAATGAGCATAAATAATTTTGATTAAAAGCAAGAAAGCAAATATAAATACATTTTTCACTATTTGCCGATAAGCAATTTTGCTTGAGATTAAATATTTCTTGTTCCTAATTGTATCAGGTAGCACGTTAAACTCTTCCTTCTCAACTATTGTACGTACCTGATTTTAATTAATTTGCCACTGCTTTCTTTTTCTAACGGCTTTGTATATTCTAATGGCCAGGCATTTGTAGTATACAGGTAGTTAAAGTAAACATACATTTTATGTAATGGCCTCTTTTTTGTTTGCATAAAAGGTTCATTGAAATTTAATTCATCCACTTTTTCCACCAAAGCATAAATATAAATATCAGCCAAACCTGCCAATCATCGGTAGATTTACCTGAAAGATATCTATCTAAAAGATCAAGAACATATTTTTTGTTGAGGACATCCTGTTTTGACAAATTTTCTTCACTTACTGTTTCTAAAAGCAATGGTTTTAAATTTCCTTTTAACCAGTTTCCGAAAGGTATTCCAAACCCCATTTTACGCCGGTTCATTATATTAAGCGGTATATATTTATGCGTTAATTGCTTTAGTAAATATTTTTTGTTGCCATTTTTATATTTTAAATTAACAGGTAGTTGCGCAGCCCATTCAATAATGCGATGATCCAGGAAAGGTTCCCTTCCTTCGAGACCGATACTCATTGTGGCTCTGTCAACTTTAGTTAATATATCATCTGGCAAATAGGTTTTATAGTCAGCTACCAATAATGAGTTTATCATTGCTAAACCTGGAGGTATTGAGGCAAACTCATTTAGAGGTTGATTGTGCAATGCCTTGTTTGTGATTAGCTTGTGTAAATCATTTCTAAGAAAATGCTCGCTTATCAAATCACTCGTTACCAGGATATTATCTTCCGTTAACAAAGCGGCTATTTTTCGGTGCCGCATACTAATACCAGGCAAAGAAAGAAGTAATTTAGCGCCGCCCTTTCTAACGAAATAGGGCAATTTTTTTTGCAACTTATTCATTGTTGTCAATTGATCATACCGCTCGTACCCGGCAAATATTTCGTCGCCGCCATCGGCTGACAAAGCTACTGTTACCTGTTCCCTGGCAAAGCGACTTACCAGTACAGTTGGTATAGCCGAACTATCACCAAACGGTTCATCGTAAAAAAAAGGCAGGAAGGGTATTATTTCTTCAGCTTCTTTGGTAGTGCAATAATATTCATTGTGATTGGTTCCTAAGTGTGTGGCAACTTTTTTTGCATGATGGGCCTCATTAAATTCTTCATCTTTAAATCCAATAGTAAAAGTGTTTATTTTATTGGTATTGTTCTTTTGCAAAATGGCTGCTAATAAAGAACTGTCATAACCACCACTTAAAAATACTCCTACCGGAACATCACTCACCATGCGGTAGTGAAAGGCAGATGTACACAAGGTTTCCAATTCATCAATAGCTTCTTTTTCATCAATGGCAAGAATTGGTTTTTTATAATAATCCAAAACATTCCAGTATTGAACGAATTTTAACGACTGATCTTTCAGGTTCAATGTTGCAATGTGCCCAGGCAAAAGTT
>JAYUBR010000210.1:0-2256 GCA_043740775.1 Ferruginibacter sp.
ACCGGCATAAAAAATGCAAGGGAAGTAAAAGTTGGCGATACTATTACTACTACCGTCAATGGTTCTACCGAATCCATCAAAGGTTTTCAGGATGTAAAGCCGATGGTATTTGCGGGCATTTTTCCTGTGGAAACAGATGATTTTGAAGAGTTGCGGGATTGCATGGATAAGTTGCAGTTAAATGATGCTTCCTTAACTTTTGAACTGGAAACATCGCAGGCACTGGGCTTTGGTTTTCGTTGCGGATTTTTAGGAATGCTGCACATGGAAATTATCCAGGAACGCCTGGAGAGAGAGTTTAACCAAACCGTAATTACCACCGTACCCAACGTAAGTTTTATTGCCACCACCACCAAGGGTGAAATTATAACAGTTAACAATCCTTCGCAAATGCCCGACCCGAGCCGCATTGAGAAGATTGAAGAACCTTTTATCCGGGCTCAGATGATCAGCAAGCCGGAATATATCGGTAACATCATGACCTTGTGCATCAGCAAACGAGGCATGTTGGTGAGCCAGGGATATCTTACGCCAACAAGGGTAGAGCTTAGTTTTGATATGCCTTTAACGGAAATTGTATTTGATTTTTACGACCGTTTAAAAAGCATCACCAGGGGGTATGCATCTTTCGATTATCACCCCATAGAATACCGGCCCAGTGATATTGTGAAGATGGATATTTTACTGAATGGCGAAAAGCTGGATGCATTGAGTGCATTGATACACCGGGCAAGGGCACATGAGTTTGGCAAAAAATTGTGCGAAAAACTGAAAGAGCTGTTGCCCCGTCAGCAGTTTCAGATTGCCATACAGGCAAGCATTGGCGCTAAGGTTGTAGCACGGGAAAACATCAGCGCCATGCGTAAAGATGTAACCGCCAAATGTTATGGCGGAGATATAAGCCGTAAACGAAAGCTGCTGGAAAAACAGAAAGAAGGTAAAAAAAGAATGAAACAAATAGGCAATGTAGAAGTGCCACAGGAAGCATTTTTAGCGGTGCTGAAATTAAATGATTAAGTCCATATTCATGCGGTCGGACGGCACGTCAGACCGCATCTATATATACGGATAATGGCAGGTAATTTTTCTCTCCAGGCTAAGAAGCAATGTGGATCATAGTTGCATCGTCCTCTTGTACAAAAATAGCTGTGAGGAACATGTTTTGAATCCGTTGCCCTTTTGCCGGTTTTAAAAGAGATAATTAATTGTTTTAGAAAAATCTTCCAAAAGCCACCTTTCAATGGCACTCATTTGTTCAGCATATCTTTATCTTTATGTAGCAATAAAATAATTATGTACACACAGGATGAAATAAAATTTATTTTGGCAAAGGCCAAGCCCGAGTTACAAAAAAAATATCCACTTAGTAAATTGGGTATTTTCGGTAGCTATGCAAGGGGCGACTTCAATGAAAAAAGTGATATTGATGTGCTGGTGGATTTTGATGACAGAATTGCCGGAATGAAATATATTACACTTGCTCATGAAATAGCCTCTTTATTTAAAATTAAAGTAGATGTGGTTTCCATGGGTGGTATAAAGCCTAAGTATTTTAAATACGTTTCAGAAGATTTAATTTATGTCTAAGCGGGAAACCTAATTATTATTGGAAGATATTTTTGAAGCTATTAAACATATTCCGGACTATACAGACATCATATTTTTTGAACAGTTTAGTGAAAGAGGTATGTTATATGAGGCAACTCTTTACAACTTTGGTATTATAGGGGAAGCTGTTTCACAAACTCCATCTGTTTATAAGCAACTCCACCCGGAAATTGAGTGGATAAAGATTAAGGATTACAGGAACATTCTTATCCATGAATATTTTGGAGTAAATGATTTGATTGTTTGGGATACAATTAAAATTGATTTACCTGACTTGAATGAAAAATTAAAAACCTTTTAAATAGATTCGATACATCATCATGAGCGATTTCTCTTTAAACTCCGAAATGAATTTTGAAATAACCGCCCGCTTTATTGCAAAGGGAACGGATGCACCGGTAACAGGAGATGCTTACATAGTTCGCCTGTTTGACAGGGATATTTTCGACAATGATTTTATTGGCGAAAGCGGTTTGGATAGCAACGGTTATTCAAAAGTTTCTTTTAATCACAAAGCTTTTGGTGATTTGGCCAACCTGGAAATCTTACCCGATTTTTACTTTGTAGTATACAAAAACAGCGTGCCTGTTTTTCAAAGTAAAGTAATGCAGGATATTGATCTGGAAACAATTCAGCAATACAAAAAAG
>JAYUBR010000211.1:0-2254 GCA_043740775.1 Ferruginibacter sp.
AAAATTCAATTTTGATACTTAATAATTTTTCTACTCCCATTATAATTAATGTGGCTTTGTTTTAAAGTGGCACAGACCTGGCCTAAAGACTTATTGCAATCTTCGCTTTAATGAAATCTCAAAGAATAATTAAGAGGATAAGGACTAGGTTTTTCTATTAAAAAGTAGCATATAACAACACCCTGTTTTCTGTTATAACTTAGTAATAGCAATTGGGCTAAGTAGCAAAAACGGGAAAGCGGGGATGCATCTCCACACATAAAAAGCATTTTTTAATATTAGTATTTTGGGGGAGTTTATGATGCAAATCATGCCTGTGAAAAATTAAAATCATAATTATTAGCGGGACATCCTGTTAATTTCACATAAAAATAAAATACACCAAAAATGAACATCCATCCTTCACGCTTAATTGATTTAAAGCATTTAAAAAGTCTGATTATTTGTATAGCCTTTTTGTTTACCGGCTCAATTGCTTCGGCACAAACAAAGGGAGCAAAATGGGAAGCTCCAAAATCTGCTGATAATCTTAAAAATCCGGTAACGCCGGAAGTTGCCTCTTTGAAAGAAGCAAAAACGATGTATACTACCTATTGCACTCCATGCCATGGCGATAAAGGTAAAGGTGATGGGGTGGCTGCTGCTGGCTTAGCCATTAAACCTGCGGACCATTCATCCCTTAATATTCAAAATCAAACCGATGGTGCATTGTTCTGGGAAATGTCAGAAGGCCATAATCCTATGCCCTCTTATAAGCAATCATTTACAGAAAAACAACGCTGGCAATTAGTAAACTATATACGCACGCTTGCAAAAAAATCTAAAAACTAAACCAAATAATTATGAAAAAGCTACTATCAATTGTAATACTGCTGCTTTTCTTTTTGTCTTCACAGGCTCAGGATAGTGTTATAACAAAAGCATCTCCTGGTTCAAACAAATTTGTAGTGTACGGAAATGCTGAAATGAGTTATATATCCAACAGCGATACCAAAAGTTTTGGTGAAGTAAATTTTAAACCTATTTTTCTTTGGCGTATTTCTCCAAAACTTTTTGTAGAAGCGGAAGTGGAAATTGAAACGGGAGGGGGGGATGTAAATTTAGGCCTGGAATATGCCAATATGTGCTATGCTGTAAACAACTACCTTATTTTACATGCGGGGCGTTTTTTACCTAAGTTCGGCGCCTATCGTGGCCGTCTTGCAGAAGGGTTTATGAATCGTTTCGCCTCCAAACCAACGGGGTTTGGCGACGGCGGTATTGGAGCTTCTGTTGAAACAGGAGCAGGTGCTTTAGGCGCACTTCCTTTTGGAGATATAAAAGTTTTATACGACTTCTATATTGTTAACGGACCCCATTTGTATACGGATACTTTGAATGCAGGCCAGTTTGATTATGAAGCATATATTTCCAACAATAAAAGTGTTGCCGTGGGTGGAAGACTGGCCATCCTTCCATTTTCAAAATCAAATCTTGAATTGGGATATTCCTATCAGCACAAATCCAGCACAGGAGATATTGGCACTGAAAATGAAAAGGTAAGCCTGGATATGCAGGCTGTTGACCTTAACTATTTTGAAAATATTAAAGGTATAAAAAGTATCCTGCGTATCACAGGCGAACTAAGGCATCAGAAAGTAGGTAGCAACGCCTTGTATCTTGAATCCGATGGAATAACCAAATACAGTTTTAAAAATGCACCTACTGCATGGTATATGTCGGCGAGCCTAAGACCTTCACTGGTGGATAATAAATTTTTCAGGAACCTCGAATTCGCTTACCGTTACTCCAGTTATAAAAGACCTGCAGGCGCACCTTGGGGAAGTACTGATCTAACCTCAAGTGAATTTGCCGTGGACTACTGGCTGCACTGGAACAGCCTGGTAAAACTTTCTTATCAATCAAAAAAAGAAGAGCCTAAAACCTTCTATGCTTCACTTGTATTTGGTTTTTAACACTTAAAAAAATTGTATGAAAAAGATATTTGTAATCATAACCATCATTAGCATATTCATTGTATCCGGTGCTGTTATGTCAGGCTGTTATGTCTCTTCCAAAGTGGCCAATAAATCAGGCGCACAATTATGGGGCGAAAATTGTAACAGGTGCCATAATGCACCAGCCCCCGGTGAATTTAACAATGATAACTGGGATCTGGTCGGTACTCACATGCAGGTAAGAGCCAATCTTACAAGGACTGATGTAGATAAAATAACTGAGTTTCTTAAAAGTGCTAATAATTAATAAGGAAGTA
>JAYUBR010000212.1:0-7534 GCA_043740775.1 Ferruginibacter sp.
GGTACTGATGAAACTAACCACATTGTATCTTCATTAACTAAACCATCCCTCTATGCCTGCCGACATTGCAATAATTTATACAGATGGAAGTTGCCATACCCAACATTGCCTGGGCGCATGGGTAGCCATTATTTTTATAGCTTGTGAAAAGACAATCTTATCAGGCAAAGATTTTAATACCACACATAACGCATGGAGTTAACCGCAGTATTTAAAAGAAAAACAACGGTTAAATGGTTCCAGTGTTATTAAAGCCTCCCACTATCTCATTGCCGATGAGTTATCCACTTCAAGGGTCTTTAACCCACATTGCAGCTAAATTGGTGGAGAAGCCAGTAAACACTGCGTTTCATTTTTTTTGAGTTCCGGTTTGTGTGCTACAGATTTTCTTTTCGTAACGGGTTTGGGGTTCATCAGCAGGATGGATTGAATGTTTTTTAACTGCTCCCCAGGTTCGGAACATTTTCTTACACCAATTACTATCCCTGCCATGTTTGTTCCCTGGGTAGTGATTATCTTTTGGGTGTTGCCTATTGTTACTATCTCTTTCCATTGGCTGTTGATGCCATGAGCTTTTAGTTTGCACCTTACTGTATTTACAATCCAGTAAGCCAGTAAACCCAGTTGCAGATGGGCCATTGTGCCGGCATCCGACTTGTGATAAATTGGCCTTAAATCAAGGTCGGTCTTCAGCGTGCGAAATGAACTTTCTATTTCGCGTATGGTATTGTAAATGTTCCATATCATTACTTCATCTTCCGGCAATAGACTTGTCCTTAAAAAATACAATCCCGGCAATGCTTCCTTTTGATCATAGCGTTGTTCATTTTTTGACCAGTTGAGGGCGGTTGCTCTTTGATTGTTCTGGCTTAGCGTTAGGTCTATATCGTAATAATACTGCACAGATGGATAGCGTTCCCTTGCCCTTCCGATACGTTCATGTACTTTAGTTGCTTTTTTTATTCCACCTTTACGCTCCAGGGATGGTGCTATCTTTTGCAGTTCCGGTTCAAAGCGCTGTTCAAACTGGCTGCGCATACTGTTGGCTGTTTGATATTTGTCTTCGCTGGCTACTTCAGGATAGCAATCAGTGTTGTTATTGCTGCTTACTGCTTTGAGGCGCACATGGCGGTTGCTTTTTGTTTCCAGCAAAACAGTGAGTCTGCCGCTGACGGCCTGATAATCTTTAAGTTTGGTACGGCTCACACACAGGTAATGATATCCTTTTGCCCTGATCATTGTCAGGTTTTCTTCGGTAGCTATGCCTGCATCCATCACCACCACAGGGTGCCCGGCATTGGTACAACGGCTTAGCTTGTCGGTCATCAGCGACAGGTTGTTGCAGTCGGTCATATTGCCTTCGTGTATGGAGGAGTATTTGATAAACCCATAAATGTTTACCACCAGTGCCAGCACCACCAATCTGGCATCGTTTCGCTTTTCTTTACTCCTGCCATATTTTGCCAGTTTACTGCCGCTGTACTGCCCTTCAAAATAAGTGTTGGTTAAATCATACAGCACAATCTTGTCGCTAATGTCGAACAGTTCGTTTGTTTTATGTGATAGATGTTGCTCCAGCTGATCCTTTACAGTATACAGCCGCAGCGCACTTTCATACAGTTTGTCTTTGGTAATGTTGTCACAATCGTATTCGGTCAGTTCGCCAATAGCAGAGTTTTCTTTTATCCATGAAACCGTTTTTAACTCCAATGCGGGATAAACTGCACGGCTTACTATCTGTGTGGCGGCCAGTTTTATTTGTTCTTCGGTAAACCCGGCTTTTGCCAGCACTTTACTGATGCCCGGTTCTTCCAGGGCTTGATGGCATATCCACTCTGACCCGATTTCACGGACATTGCTGTGCCGCAGGATATCGGCATCAATGTTCCGGGAGGTTGGATTGTGCAGCGTTAAATCCTGCCGCTTTTCTTTGATAATCCTTTTCCACAATGTTTCTGCCAGCTCCATTACTACGGTATCGGTTGGTTCAAACAAGGGTTGCTTTGGCTCATACCTGTCTGTAAGTATCCTTGCTGTTTGATTAAGCTGTTCAGGAGTATAATAATCATCTATAAACCCAATGTTCAGGATGGTTCGATGGCAAACCCTGCCTTCAGCGTTGCGGTAACTCTCCACCAAACGGTAGTAAGCATCCGATTGGTTTTTGTCTTTGTTATATCGGAGGCTGAACTTGAAATACATCACCTGCAAAATTGAGGTAACCTGCAATACAAACCAACACCCCTTGTGTACTACAAAACGAAGAATACCCGTATACGTGAGGTCTGCATATTTTTCTTTTAATATTTTCAGAAATTCTATTAGGGTGCTGGAAGTTATATAAGTGGTGTTGGTGAGGGTAATCACTTGTTTGGTGATAGCATTTACTGCACCCAAAACATTAATGCGATTGCGCCCTGCAGAAGCCTTAATAAATACCCGAAAAGCAACCATAAAGAACAAACAAATGGTGCTAAAACAAAATGCGCTGCATCACAGAAAAAGATGTACCTTTTCTCGTTCAGCGGCTTCAATCACTGGTTTGAACTCTGTCTCCACCCATTGGTGCTGGGCATCATTATCGGCTTTGGATGGAATATGCCCACATTTGATAAATTTTAACCCATGCCGTTTCATAAATAGCCGTGCCTGTTGTTCGCTTCTTTTTATGCCGGACATTTCAAAAATAAGTTCTACCGCTGCGGCAGCCGTTACGGGAGGTGCTGTTCAAAGCAGGATAAAAATGATGTTGAATGATTTTCCAATTCACTCTTATTAGTTCCATAATTATTGGATAGCAAACCAGTTAAGCCATGTTTTTTATATTCATTAACCCAAAAAGAAATACCATTTCAATACAACCCTGTTTCCAAATGTATGGTTGAATTAGGCCAGCTTAATGCCGCCTTTAGATACACTGCATGAATTCTTTTTTGAATCATTGCCCTGGGATAATTAGATCGTTCATAATTTAGCACTGCTATTTCAGCTTCGCTGATGTTTAGTAAAAGAGTGGACATCTTTTGTGATTTTGCTTTTACAAAATTGTCCCTCTTTCTTATATTTAACAACTCCCTATTTTATCCCTTGCGGAGTATAGTTCGGTTTATTTTGTTTTTTTTGGCTGGCCGTAACTTTGTGTAATATTTATTTTTGATGATTTCCCGAAGTATACAGTTTAAATTATTAACGGCTACTTGTATTTTAGTGTGCTGGCTTGCTGCTGCCCTTGTTGGGCTTTTGGGATGGCTTAGGGCTGCTACTGGTGTGCCAATCGAAGTTTAATGACTGTTGCTGAAAGGCTACCGACTGAACGAAACGATGTGAAATGAGGAAGGTAGCCTGAAGGCATTGAAAAATGATATCAGATCCTTTAATCCAATGTATAAAAATAAAAGCCCCCTGCCAAGTAGGCTCACATGATGAAGTAAATGAATGGCCTAACTGTGATGAAAAAACAAACACACCTAACGAAACGAACCAGCAGCTAACCCAAATGCTGCTAACAAGCCAACGCTGAACAAGAACTGACACAACGAACAATTTAAATGGATTGCCAGTTGTTAATGTTGAAATAGTTCGAGGAGAAGAAAAGCGTTAATAAAAACAGAATCTGCAATAGCTTGAATTACAATTTTTCGGAACATGATTTTTAGTGGCGCTGTTTTATAGTCACATATAATTATTTGTAATTGTTTTAATGTAACCTTTGTTACCAACTTTGCTGTTGGCTTATAACATCTTTGCAGCCTGATATAAATTTATTATGCAAATACTTGGATTTTTTTTGGCGGCATTGGTAGGCATTTCTTTAGGATTGATTGGTGGTGGTGGATCTATTTTAACCGTACCAATTTTGGTATATGTAATGGGCGTTAACCCCATTTTAGCCACATCTTATTCGTTATTTATTGTGGGTTCCACTTCAATGGTGGGTGCATTTAACAACTGGCGAAAGGGATTTGTACAAATAAAAACTGCTCTTCTTTTTGGTATTTCTTCTATTACTACCGTTTTTATTACAAGAAAATTTATTGTTCCTGCTATTCCTAAGCATATTTTAACCATTGGAACATTTGATTTAACTCAAAATATTTTAACAATGGTTTTATTTGCTATCCTAATGCTGGTGGCATCTATTGCTATGATTAAAAACGGAAATAAAAAAGAAGTTGCACAAACGACAGACAGTATAAACGATAAAAAAATTAATCTGTCTAAGTTATTGCTCTATGGTATAGCAATAGGATTAGCAACCGGCTTATTAGGTGCCGGCGGTGGTTTTTTATTAATTCCCACACTGGTATTATTAGTTGGTTTGCCGATGAAAGAGGCTGTAGGTACTTCGCTTTTGATAATTGCCTTAAACTCTTTGATTGGTTTTACCGGAGACTTAGGACATTTTGTGATGGACTGGATATTTCTCGGAAAGATTACAATTATTGCTGTAGCAGGAATTTTCGTTGGTGGTTATCTCAGCAAGAAAATTGACGGTGCAAAATTGAAGAAAGCTTTTGGATGGTTTGTTTTATTCATGGGCATCTACATACTCATTAAGGAAATATTTTTAAAATAAATAGAATGACAGAGAAAATTGAACCGGAAAAATGTTGCGTTGTTACCTGCGATTTAGAATTGGGTGAAACTTACTGGAACAATCAATACGATGCAAATACAACTGGCTGGGATTTAGGAGAAATTTCCCCGCCGCTAAAAGCATATATTGACCAGCTTATAAATAAAAAGTTACGAATATTAATACCGGGCTGTGGCAATACCTATGAAGCTAAATACTTGTTGCAGCAAGGTTTTACCAATATTACGGTTATTGATATTGCACCAACAATAGTTGAGCAGCTAAAAAACAAATTTGAAAACAACCCAAACATTAAAATCATTTTGGGTTATTTCTTTACTCATACCGGCGAATACGATTTGATATTAGAGCAAACATTTTTTTGTGCCATTAACCCAACCCTTCGCAAATCTTATGTTGCCAAAATGAAAGAACTGCTTTCTGCTGATGGAAAGTTGGCAGGCGTTTTATTTAGTAAAATATTTGAACAACAAGGTCCGCCTTTTGGCGGAAGCAAATGCGAATACAAATCATTATTTGAAAATTGGTTTGAATTAAAAACATTTGACCCCTGCTATAACTCTTTTAATAAAAGAATAGATTCGGAGATATTTATCATTGTAAACAAAAAGTAAAAATTATAGCAATCACTTCTGTGTAACCAATGATACAAAGCACTCAATTCATTCGCCTCACATTTGCAATACAAACAAAAATAAGAACAAGAAGAAAAGGGGTTGCGATAAGGCAGCCTTTTGTTTACGAAACAATTGTTACACACCCTTTTCAAATGTAACCAATGTTACCATCCGTGGTAAAAAGACTTGCCATATTTGCATTATAAATAAATAATTAAAAACTAAAAAAAGATAACTATGTTTTTCCAACACGTTTACGACAAAAGCCTTGCCCAGGCAAGTTATTTCATCGGTTGTCAAAAAGCTGGCGTAGCCGCTGTTATTGACGCTAAAAGGGATGTTGACACTTACCTCGAAATAGCAAAAGCCAATAACATGAAAATCACACATGTTTTTGAAACGCATATCCATGCCGATTTTCTGGCAGGATCAAGAGAGCTGGCAAAACTTACCGGAGCAGAAATGTACCTGTCTGACGAAGGCGGCGAAGGATGGGAATATGAATTTCCTCATCATGGATTAAAAGATGGAGATAAAATTAAAATGGGTAATCTTAGTTTTGATGTGTTGCATACACCTGGCCACACACCTGAAAGCATCAGTTTTTTGTTGACAGATAATCCTGCTTCTGCAAAACCAGTAATGTTATTTACAGGCGACTTTGTTTTTGTAGGCGATATTGGCCGCCCCGATTTACTGGAAAAAGCAGCAGGTATAGTTGGCACTGCAGATGCAGGTGCATTGCAGATGTATAACTCCATTAATAAATTTGCAGCCCTGCCCGATTATATACAGGTATGGCCGGGGCATGGTGCAGGCAGTGCCTGTGGTAAAGCCCTGGGAGCTGTGCCGAGTACAACAGTGGGTTACGAAAAAATAAGGAACTGGGCATTTCAATTTAAAAATGATAAACCCGGGTTTGTAAAGTATTTGCTGGAAGACCAGCCCGAACCTCCTAAGTATTTTGCTATGATGAAAAAGCTGAATAAGGTGGACCGGCCTTTGCTGACCGAAGTACCTAAGCAAAAATTACTTTCGTCAACAGAATTAAAAGATGCAATGGCAAAAGGCATGAAGTTGATTGATGCAAGAGATAAAGTTGATTTTGCAGCAAAGTTTATACCTGGCAGCTATAACTTACAAGGCAATAATGCTTTTGCCACATGGGCAGGATGGTTTTTAAAATATGATGAACAATTTATGCTATTGGCTGAGGAAAGCCAGTTAGATGACCTTACAAGGAAACTGATGCGTATTGGATTAGATAATGTGTATGGCTACGTTCCCACTACATCAGTATGGACAGAAGCTGGTGGTACATTAGAAAAAGCCAATGTTATATCTATTGAAGAAGCAAAAGAGCTTATCAATAACAACGGTATTCAACTGGTGGATTTAAGAGGCGCTGCAGAATACAATACAGGGCATATTGCCAAAGCAGATAATGTTTTTGTAGGTACATTACCACAAAACTTAGATAAAGTAAGCAAAGATAAAAAAGTAGTTATCCATTGCCAGAGCGGCGATAGGGCTGCCATTGCTTACTCTATCCTTGCTAAGAACGGTTACAAAAATGTAGTGAATTTTTCCGGCGGTATGAATGAGTGGGTGAATAAAGGGGAACCAGTTATTTCATAAATCGGGATAGAATTATACACTGGTTAAGTGCGGCTTGTTTACATAATTATATAGCAATGCAGGGTGCAGTAAATAAATTTTATTGTGATGAATACAAAAGTTAATGATGTTCAACCCAAACTTAACCAGTGCTAATTTGATTTCATCTATCTAACCATTTAAAATTATTTCTATGAAAAAACAACATTATGTGCTATTTCTCATACTTACAAGTTTAATATTTTTATATGCAGGCATTGGTCATGTATTACAGGCTGACAAGATTTTTAGGTAAGTTTTCAAAATCGCAGTTTTAAGTAAAGCGATGAAAGCATAATTTTTTATGTTGGAGAAATTGTATTGCTATCAAGCATCGTTGTCCTGAAATCCGGGACTCAGTTCAATAGCATATCATTGCGGAGCAAATCAATTCTAAAAGGCAGCTGCAAGGTTGCCTTTTTTTATGGAATACATAAATAATGCCATTGAATGTAACAAAAGTTGCCATGCACTCTATTAATAACGAATACCTTCATACCTGACAAGTTTAAAACAACAATATGCTTGCAAAAAAAATAATTATAGTTGGCGGCGGTAATGTCGGCCTCTCCGTGGCTTCACAGCTTTTGAAAAAAGATAAAAGCCTTGAAATAAGTATTATTGACCCATCAGAAAAACATTACTACCAACCGGCATGGACATT
>JAYUBR010000213.1:0-7532 GCA_043740775.1 Ferruginibacter sp.
GGTAATTTTTGGCACCACAGAATTGGCGACTGCATTTACCATTTTAGCGCCGTCTTTTATAATACCCGAGTGTTCGCTGCGGCTGCCCACCATAAAGCCGGTTACATCCTGCAAAAAAACAAGTGATATTTTTTTCTGGTTACAGTTCATAATAAAGCGGGCGGCTTTGTCGGCACTGTCGTTGTAAATAACACCGCCCAATTGCATTTCGCCTTTTTTATTTTTTACTATCAGGCGCTGGTTGGCAACTATGCCCACGGCCCAGCCTTCAATGCGGGCGTAACCACATACAATTGTTTTACCATAGTCTTCTTTAAACTGATCGAAGCTGCCGGCATCTGTAATGCATTTTATTAGTTGCACCATATCGTAAGGCTTTGTATTGCCTTCGTTCAGTATGCCATAAATATTGGTTTCGTCTATAGGTGCAACCGGCGCTATTCTATCAAAGCCTGCATCGGCGGCCTTTGCGAGCTTACTGATGATCTTTTTTATATGATCCATGCATTCCTGTTCCGTATCAAATTTATAATCGGCTATGCCGCTTATTTCTGTATGGCTAACCGCACCACCCAACGTTTCTGCATCCACAGTTTCTCCAATGGCCGCCTTTACCAAATATGGGCCCGCCAGATAAATAGAACCATTGCCTTCTACCATCAGGGTTTCATCGCTCATAATGGGCAGGTACGCACCGCCTGCAACACAGGCGCCCAGCACTGCTGCAATTTGTGTAATGCCCATGGCGCTCATTTTTGCATTGTTGCGAAAGATGCGGCCAAAGTGTTCCTTATCCGGAAAAATTTCATCCTGCAGGGGCAGGTAAACACCGGCACTGTCCACCAGATAAATAATGGGCAACCTATTTTCCATCGCCATTTCCTGCATGCGAAGATTTTTTTTTCCGGTGATGGGAAACCAAGCTCCCGCCTTTACCGTTTGATCGTTGGCAACGATAATGCATTGCCTGCCGCTTACATAACCAATGCCGCTAACAGTGCCGCCAGCCGGGCAACCACCATGTTCGGCATACATTTCGTACCCTGCAAAAGCCGCCATTTCAATAAAGGGTTTGTTTGTATCACAGAGCCATTTTATTCTTTCCCTCGCTGTTAATTTATTTCTTTCATGTTGTTTTTTAATGGCAGCTTTTCCACCACCTTCATAAATAGTTTCCAGCTTTTGCCGCACCTGGCTGTACGCCAGTTTCATGGCGTCTTCATTTATGTTGAATGCTAAATCCATAATAAAATTGTTTGGCCATACGGCAATGAAACACTAAGTTATTGAAATGTTTGGTTGTTTGCGATTGGTTGAAAAATAGTATTGTCCGGGCAAAAAACAGCTATGGGCAACATTGTTGTGTCACTCACTTTTACGGCAAACCTTTATGCAGCTCTCCTTCAATTCGAATATTCGTTCTTACCCTTAAAACAACTTGCAGTACGGATGATATTTTCTGAACTCTTTATAGTTCATTGTCACTGTAGTTTAATTCGTGTAATTATTGCCTTAAAAATCAGCCTAACCAATTGTATTTAATTCGTGTAATCCGTAATAATTAGTGTAATAAATTATCCTCACACTATCTTTTAATTTGTTTATTTTACTGCATGGATATTACGCTATTTAATAAACTGCATACAGAAGGAATCATCTCCAACGCTTCACTGGAGAAGATAAAAGCAGCTTCCGGCAAACAACTTTTTTCGTTGCACTGGGAATTAAAAACCATCCTGTACCTCGGTGTATTATTGTTGAGCAGTGGAATAGGTATTTTGATTTATAAAAACATTGACGGCATTGGTCACACTGCTATTTTACTATTCATCGGATTGATTTGTGCAGGCAGTTTTTATTATTGCTTCAAAAAAAAGCTACCCTTTTCTTTACAAAAAACAGCATCGCCCAATGTATTTTCCGATTACATTTTATTACTTGCCTGCTTAACCTTTATCAGCTTTACAGGGTACATCCAGTTTCAATACCACGTGTTTGGTAACCGGTACGGACTGGCAATTTTTATCCCGGTGGTTGTATTATTTTTTTCGGCTTATTACTTGGACAATATTGCCATTTTAAGTCTTGCCATCACAAACCTTGCAGCATGGGCTGGCATTGCAGTAACACCGGCAACAATTTTAAAAGAGAACGACTTTAACAGCAACACCATAATAGCAACCGGTTTGGCGCTGGGCATTGTGTTGATTGCTGGCGGCATCATCACAAAAAAGAGAAACCTGAAAGCACATTTTGAATTTACCTATACCAATTTCGGAACGCATCTTCTTTTTATTTCCTGCCTTGCAGCCATGTTCAATTTTGAAGCGTGGTATCTTGTATGGTTTTTATTTCTGGCAGCCATTTGTCTTTTCTTTTATCAAAAAGCGGTAAACGAAAAATCCTTTTATTTTTTATTGCTGCTGAGTTTGTATGGATACATTGGGCTAAGTTATGTGGTAATCCGCCTGTTGTTTTATACCGCCAGGTTAGATATTGGCGGCGTGTACCTTGCCTGTATGTATTTTATAGCCTCTGCAATTGGCCTTATTTTTTTCTTAATTAAAATGAACAAAAAAATTAAGACACTATGATAGCCTATAACAATGACTGGTTAAATAATTTGCAGGTTCAGCAACATCTTGAAGCAGCAGCCGCAACAAATTGTATCAGTAAAGAAGAGAAAGCTGCAGCAATTGCTGAATACTCCACCGGTTTTTATACACCCAATATTTTTATCCGCACAGGGCTATTTATTTTAACGATTGTTATTGCATTGTTTTCTATGGGATTGATGGCGTTGGTATTATTGGGAGGCGGCGGAGAGAAAACATTTGGTGGACTATTGCTGTTTTTTGGAGCTGTAACCTATGGTACATTGGAATTAATGATCCGGCAAAAACATCATTATAAATCCGGTGCAGATGATGCTTTGCTATGGACCACAGGCGCCTGCATTGCCGGTGGATTGAACCTGATTACCGGGATTTCAGCAACAGGTAATGCAGTGCTTTTATTAGTGATTGGCTTATATTTTTTTCTTCGCTTTGCCAATGCCATCATGGGTATACTTGCACCAATCGCTTTTATATCCATCGTATTTTTAAGTATTGGCAATGCTGGTAATTTTGCAAAAACCGCTACCCCATTTATACTGATGCTGCTTGCTGCCGGTATTTATTTTGTTTCAAAATATTTATTGAAGCAAGACACCAGCAGCAATTATAAAAGCCCGCTCACATTGATGAAAATTACTGCTTTAATAATGATTTATGCAGCAGGAAATTATTTTGTGGTAAGTAAAGCATCACTTCAACTATTTCACCAACAATCAGCACCGGCGGCCATTCCATTTGGCTGGTTATTCTGGTGCCTCACCTTTTTTATACCCATTGTATATATTTTCAGGGGTATACAAAAAAAGGATGTTGTGTTGCTGACGGTTGGGCTGTTATTGGTGGCTGCCATTGTTTTTACAGTTAGGTATTATTATGCTGTTGCACCAATTGAAATTGAAATAACAATCAGCGGAGCAATAATGATAGCGGGTGCTTATACATTGATTCAATACCTGCGGCAACCAAAATATGGTTTTGCATCAGCGGCAGTTGCAGACCAGCAAATGGCTGACAAACTAAATATTGAAGCCTTTGTAATTGCAGAAACATTTAGTGGTGTACAGCCTGATAACAGCAACACCCATTTTGGAAGTGGAGATTTTGGTGGTGGAGGAGCCAGTGGAAATTTTTAATTATTTTGATCTGGTGAATAATCAATAAATAAATTGACCTGCAACATTGCAGGTCAACAATCAAAATAATATTTTAAAGAGACATCAATTAAAAATCTATACCCGCACATAAATCTTCTTCTTATCCATAAAATAACCAACCAGCCAACAAACAAGCATCACGCTGATGGCAAATAACAACGACCCAAAGTAATCGCCGGCATGTATATAAAAGGTCTCGTACAACCATTTGTAAACAGGCACTTTTGGCCTTACAATAAACACATATAACAGGGTTACGCCTAATTCTGATAACAGGTAAATGAATAAAGGGTTACGGCCAAACACTTCAAAAAAGTATGTCCATTTTGTTTTGTGTAAAAAATCAATGATATAAATAACTGCTGAAATAATGATGCAATCCAATCCTACGGTTAACAGTACAAAAGAGGAGGACCATAATTTTTTATTCACCGGAAAAAAGTGGTTCCATGCCCAGGCCAATGCCAGCAGGCAGGCTCCGGCAAGCAATAGTTGGCTAAGCATCTCGTAAGTTTTTCCTTTTCGCTGAATAAAACTTCCAACGGCAAAACCGCCTATTACATTACCAACTGCCGACATGGTGCCCAGCAATCCTTCAGGGTCAAAAGCAATGCCTTCGCCATGGTATAAATGATCGTTGCCCAGCAGCCATTTATCCAGCAAGATGCCTGCGTTGCCTTCCATGCTAAAGGGATCACCTTCGCCATACAAAAGTAAAATTACCCAATACAAAAGCAGCAACCCAACAGTAATGACGAGGGTTAATTTAGGTTTTAAAAAATACAATAATAAGGCTGCAATGCCATAGCATAAAGCAATGCGCTGCAACACACCAAACACACGTGTCTGGCTAAACGGAGCAAACACCAATTGGCCTGAAACCTGCTTTACAAAAGGAAACCAGTACATTAAATAACCCAGTAAAAAAATAATAAAAGTCCTTTTTAAAATTTTCCATACTACAGTGCCTGTTGGTAAATTATTCCAGCGGGGCATTACAAAACTGAGGGCATTGCCCACCGCAAATAAAAAAGATGGAAACACAAGGTCAGTTGGTGTAAAGCCGTTCCAGTGAGCATGCTGTAATTCCGAATAGGTTGTAGGGCCGTTACCGGGTGTATTTACGATGATCATAAAACAGATCGTCATACCACGAAAAACATCCAGCGCAGTAAATCTTTGTGATGCCATAAAGCAGTTTATTTTTTTAAATGTATTGAAATATTTGTTGAAATTAGAATTGATTTTTTTATACACACATAAATATCTGTTATCAGCAAACTAAATAATTCTTTACATCAATAAACGCAAAATGAAAAAATCTACGGGGGAATTGCTTTAAGCAATAAGAAAATAACCGGGCACCGGCCTCATTTTTTAAACAGGTTAAAAACAAATAGCCATAATAAACACAAAATAAAACACATAAAAAAAGCAACCTGGAAAACCAGGTTGCTACAGTCATTTAAAGGATAATGTTAATAGTATTGGATGGAAATTAATTAGCTGAATAGTCCACCTTTTTTCAATTCACGTGTACCTTCACCAATCTTAAATCCATTCTGATAAATCTGAATGGTATAGCTTCCTTTCTGAAAAGCTTCACCTGGAGCAAATGCAAATTCTACGTTCTTCTTTTTAGATGTTTCGAGATCAACCGGTAATTTAGCAGTAAAAGCTTTATCACCATCTTCACGTGTTGTGAATGTACCTGAACCTAATTTTTCAGCAGAAATGGGTTTACCATCAGGACCGATAACAACTACATAAACATCTGTCATTCCTGATTGTATAATACGGTTGTTTACATCAAAAGAGATCACTAATTTGTCAACACGTTTTGCGGTAGTTGTAATTTTTTCTTTACCATTTTTTTTAACATTGATGGCAGTAATTGCAATGTTAGATGCATTTAAAGTAGAAGCTACATCTACTTTCTTTTCAAGATCCTGCTTAATTACAGTGGTAGCCGTTAAATCGGTAGTTAATTTTTCTTTGTCTGCAGTTAAAGCAACTTTATCCGCTGTTAAAGATTGATTTTCCTGCGTTAAACGGGCAACTTCCTGTTCCATGCCTGTAATCTTACCATTCAATTCAGCAATCAATGTTTTAGCTTTTGCCAATTCTGCTGCTGTTGCATTTTTCTTATTTAAAATACTGCGGATCTGATTTTTAGTTTTCGCAATTTCGCTGGTTTTATCTTTCAGCTTACTTGCTAAAGAAGTATTGATGGTACCCATTGAATCAAGGCGGGCCAATGATCCGTCAAAGTTTTTCTGGATATCACTTTTTTCATCGGATACTTTTGCAATGGTAGTTTCCTGCTGATGAATTACTTCAACTGTTTTGTTTTTATCTACAATTGCGTAACCGCCAACGCCTACCAAAGCAACTGCTAAAGCCGCGATGATGCCATTTTTGAAATTTTTACGAGGAGCCGAACCGTCTGTGGTGGCTGTTGGAAAATTTGAAGTGCTCATGATATTAAATTTTAAGTTATAAATAGTTATCATCAACATTTAAAAGATAACTGCAATTAATTTCGAAGCAGTATTTTAATGTTTGGCACACTTAAAACCATTATCATGCCAATTTTTTTATTTTAATAAAACAAGTTGTTACAAAAGCTTTAATTAGCTTGTATATACTTGTAAAATCAGGCGAAAAAAATGTAAAAAATTTTTTTTGCTTCTCAATTCAACTTAGGGATAGAAAAAAATGGTTGAATTGAACAGCTACTTTATTTAAAAATAATATTTTGTTCACCTTTATAACAGTACCGCGTTTTCTGTTCTTTATAGTGTTGCTTTCGCTTTTTTTAACTGGCTTATAAATAGTACAGCAATACCGCTGCATAATATAAGTGCGGCAAGCAACAATAAAATATTGATGCCTTCAACAGGGGTATACGTTAATGCAGCAACCCCCTGCACCATCAGCAGCATTTCGTTGATGATGATGCCGGCAACAAAAATAAAAATGCCCGCCAATAGTTTTTTTGAGAGTGGCACCAGTTTAAAAGAAACAATATACCCCAATAAAAAAATACTGGTTACTGCCAGCAATACCAGGTGAAGATAGCCGATCACTATCGGCCTGAAGCCGTAAGATAACTGGCTGAGCGCAGGATGTACAGAGCCGGTTTGCAATAATAATTTTATTGAAAAGGCAATGGCTGCAAGCAACAAAAGCAGTTTACCCTGTTTTGAAAAATGTTGATGGATGAATTGTTTTTGTTGCACAAATATTCTTATCATCAGGCCCCATCCTGCTAATTGCGCAATTACAGCAGCTATAATAATGCAATACACCGCAAACGGAAAAGGGAGCCATAAGGCAGATAAAAAATAAGCGGGTGGGCAGGCAAAACAAAAAAGCCAGAAACATTTTTTAAGCGGTTTAACCGCGGCAGGTACCTGCTCTAACTTAACAGCCAGCAAACCGATGCCTGCAAAAAAGAACCAGCCATTGTATTGAAAATGTAAAAAGAAATAAATGGCTGCCAGGTATAAATTTTGAACCATCATTTTACTGGCCATCATATATGCTAAACTAAAAGCACCTAAAGAAGATAGTACACTAAAAACAAGTGCTGCCTTAAACCAGTAATGGCTTAGGCTTTTTTCTTTCAGCCGGGCAATGTCTTTAAAATAATATACCGCAAAAAAATACGAAACAAAAATAGACAGCGTAGAAAAACTAATTGAAAAAAAAGCGTAACCCTGAAAAATAAAACTTACCAGCATACCATAAGCAGTGA
>JAYUBR010000214.1:0-2252 GCA_043740775.1 Ferruginibacter sp.
CGATAAAAACAAGGCAGTCATCAGTACCGGCATACAATTTACCGCTCCAAACAACACCTGCCTTGACATACCTTTTTTATTAAAAAATACCATTGAACACAACCCTGCCGGCTTTGTAAGTAAGCGCATTGATTTTGACAATACACTCGCAGGTTTAATTGACAACCAATACGCAACATTGCTTACCGATACATTGCTGGAAGATATCGAAGAAAGAGAGGATGGTTTACTGGTAACAATAAAACAACACGGCGAACGCAAACTGATATTTACCAAAATGATTGTTGGTGCCGAAGGCCGGGGCAGTATTGTGGCAAAAAGAATGGCACACCATTCAATGGAACCGGCGCATTACAGTGCAGGCATCAGGGCCTATTATAAAAATGTAGGCGGACTGCATGACAAGAATTATATTGAGCTGCATTTTTTAAAAGAATTGCAGCCCGGCTATCTGTGGATTTTTCCTTTAGCCAATGGTGCCGCCAATGTGGGCGTGGGCATGCTCAGCAAAAGCATCTCATTGAAAAAAATTAACCTTAAACGATTAATGCTTGATGCAATTAAAACGCATCCGAATTTAAAAGATCGTTTTGCAAATGCAACTATGGAAGGGGCCATTGAAGGATGGGGGCTTCCGTTGGGATCTAAAAAAAGAAAACTTAGTGGCAACCGATTTTTATTAACTGGTGATGCAGGTTCGTTGATTGATCCTTTTACCGGCGAAGGCATCGGCAATGCAATGGTTTCAGGATTGGTGGCATCAAGGGTTATAAAGAAGGCAGTAACAGCAAATGATTTTTCCGGAATTTTTTTAAAACAATATGATGATGACTTGTACACAAAATTATGGACAGAATTAAAACTGAGCTATTACCTGCAAATATTATCCAGCAAACCCGGGCTGTTTAATTTTGTAGTCAGCAAGGCCAGCCGAAGTAAAGAACTGAGAGAAACCATCAGTTGTATGTTTGAGAATGTGGATATCAGAAAAAAATTTATGAACCCGCTTTTTTATTTAAAGATATTGTTCAACAGGTAACTGATTTTAATTTTATTCATCCGTTACATCTCCTAAAAGTAAATTAACTTCTGCCGCCGGTAATTCTTCAAACGATTTCAATTTTGCCTGAATTTTTTTTGTTCTGGTACCTACCAGTTCATCTATATCTTCACTTGCTTTATTTATTTTTTCCTGTGCCTTTTTCAATACATCTCCAAATTTTCCAAACTCTGTTTTTACTGCACTCAGTGTGTTTTTAATTTCGCCGCTTCTTTGTTCCAGCGCCATTGTTTTGTAACCAAATGAAATGGTATTTAAAATGGCAGACAATGTGGTGGGGCCAGTAACAATAATCTGGTAATCTCTTTGCAAAGTTTCCATTAATGCAGGTCTGCGAACAGCCTCTGCATACAAACCTTCAATGGGCAAAAACAGCAGCCCGATTTCTGAAGTGTCGGGCGGACAAATGTATTTATCATGTATGTCTTTACCAGATTTTTTGATGGCATTTTCCAATGCCTTTCCTGCAATCTCTGCTGCTGCCGTATCGCCCGCATCGTACGCTGCAATCAGTGTGTAATAATCTTCTATCGGAAACTTGGAATCAACTGGCATCAGCAACATCTTGTTATCCTGGTGATGTTGCGGAATTTTTATGGCAAATTCAACCCGGTTAGCGGTGCCGGGTTTTGTAATGCAATTGATTTCATATTGTTCCGGCGAAAGCATTTGCTCTAAAATATTCGACAGTTGTACTTCGCCCAAAATACCCCTGGTTTTTACGTTGCTTAATACTTTTTTTAAATCGCCTACACCAGTTGCGAGTTGCTGCATTTCGCCCAATCCTTTTTGTACAGACTCCAGGTTTTTACTCACCAGTTCAAAAGATTGGGTTAACCTTGTTTCCAGTGTTTTTTGCAATTTTTCATCTACCGTATTGCGCATTTCTTCCAGCTTTTTTTCATTGCCTTCCTGCAAATTTTTTATGGATGTTTCCAGTGTTTGCTTCAGGCCATCCAGCTTTTCTGAGCTGCTTGTATTTTGTGTATGTTGATTTTTTTCAAAATCGCTGAAATTTTCTCTTAGCTTTTCTTTGTAATCTTTTAATGCATCATTCAATTCGTTTTTAAAACCAGCAAGGTTTTCTTTTAGTTCCCTACGGCTCTCTTTGCTATTGGTTTCAATACTGGTTTGAAAGACAGTTAATTTTTCCTGTAGTGAATTTGTTAGATTATAGAACTGCTCTGAAAAT
>JAYUBR010000215.1:0-2251 GCA_043740775.1 Ferruginibacter sp.
AAATGGTGGCGTCTTTGCAGCAGGAAAAGGAACTTATATAAGCGGAGCCAATCCGACAACAGCAAATGGCTTAGATACAAGCCCACTCAACAACTCATCTCTAAAAACCTGGAACTATACAACCCAGGCTTTTAATGCTGTAACCAATACCTACTGCACTTGCTATGTAACAAATACCGGAAGTGCTGACAATGTAGGCTATTTTATTTTTGTAAGAGGAGACAGAACATACAATAATTTTTATCTCCCTAACAGTAATGTTACCACGCTAACAAGCATTGGCCGGTTGCAGGTCGGGCCGCAGATATTTAATGCCTCTTCCGTATCTGGTAAATATACTTTAATTGGTAATCCGTATGCTTCGCCAATTGACTTTAATAATGTTACCCTAACAAATCTTATTAAACGTTTTTATGTATGGGATCCTACATTAAACAGTACAGGCGCTTATGTAATGATGGATGATTTAACTAATTCAGGTAGTTATATAAAGACCGTAGGCGGGGTTGCGACCGGAAGTGCTCAAACAAAAGACATTCAGTCGAGCCAGGCATTTTTTGTACAAACGATTGCCAATGGTCCTGCATCAATCACTTTTAATGAATCAAGCAAATCAGGTTATAATAACAATTCGGTTTTCAGACCGATAACCGGTAACAGACCCATAGCAATTGAACCAGGGCTTTTAAGAACGACTTTGTATTTATTAAATGCAGACAATTCAACCATACTTGCTGATGGTACTTTTGCACAATTTGACGATAGGTTCAGTAGTAAAGTAGATCTGGATGATGCTTTAAAATTTGGCAACACAAATGAAAATCTTAGTATTTTAAGAAATACCACTTCACTTACTGCAGAAAGAAGACCAGCCCTTGGTTTAAATGATACCGTATATTTTAAACTGGCAACCACTACCCAAAGAAACTACCAGTTTGTTTTTGAGGTAAACAATATGCAACAACCAGATATGGTTGGATTTTTAATGGACAGCTACCTTGGAACAAGTTCATCAATTAACCTCAATGGCACAACCAAGGTAAATTTTACTATCAATGCTGCGGCAGCTTCTGCGGCAACCAACCGGTTTAAAATTGTTTTTAAACCTGCTGTTTCAGTTTTACCAGTAACCTTCACTGCGGTAAAAGCTTACCAGCAAAACAACGATATCGCAGTAGAATGGAAAGTAGAAAATGAGTTGAACATGGTAAAATACGATGTTGAAAAATCAACAGATGGTACTGTTTTTACACACGTAAGTACAACAAATGTAACCGGTAATAATAACGCCTCCCATACATACAGCTGGTTAGACGTTAAGGCGCTGCAAGGAACAAATTTTTACAGAATTAAATCATACGACCTGAGCGGAGAAGTGAAATATAGTTCAGTTGTAAAAGTATCAATGACAGCAGGTATAAGCGGTTTCAGTATTTATCCAAATCCTGTAACCACAAATGTTATCAGCCTTGTGATGAATAATCAGCCTGCGGGTTTGTATAAGGTACAATTAACCGATGCCATCGGCCAGGTGATTTTTGTAAAAAGTATCCAGGGCAATGGTGGCAACAGTACACAATCGCTTGGCACAGGCGCTAAATTAACTCCAGGTATTTATCAATTGGAAATTACCGGAGAGAATAATAACCACGATACACAAAAAGTAATTGTTGAATAATAAAAAGGATTTTAGCAAACAATTGCTTTATCCGATGTAATCAGTTCTGAAAAGATTGTCAACACTGGAAAGAGCAGATTTACAAAAAGGCACGTAAAATATAAATCATTGAATCCCTGAAATTTTTCGGGGATTCATCGAAACATCCAAACCTAAAAAACCATTAATTCAAAACCAACAAAATATGAAAAAGCATTACCTCCTGATGCTGCTACTGGTGCAGCTAACATTGACAACAAAAACTATGGCACAAAATATTGCCATTAATGCAACAGGAAGCTTGCCTGATACGAGTGCCATGCTTGATGTAAGTAGCAGCAATAAGGGTTTCCTTGTTCCAAGAATGACAACTACCCTGCAAAATTCCATTCCATTACCCGCAAATGGTTTGTTGATTTTTAATACCACCGATAATCTTTTTAAAGTAAACACAGGTACCAGTGCATCTCCCGTTTGGACGCCCCTTGCTACTGGTAGCGGTGTTGCCATCAATTCATTGAATGGATTAACAGGCACAACCCAAACATTTGCAACCGGTACAACGGGAACTGATTTTGGAATCAGCAGTTCGGG
>JAYUBR010000216.1:0-2250 GCA_043740775.1 Ferruginibacter sp.
ACATCGTCTGCAAAAATTTCCAACTGGGGCTTGCTATTCATCGAGGCTGCTTTTGATAATACAAGGCTATGGTTTTTCTGAAAAGCATTTGTCTTTTGAGCATCCGGTCTTACCATAATCTTACCATTAAATACTCCTTTAGCGCTATCCGTAAGGATCCCTTTATACAACTCGTTGCTGGTACAATTCGGATATGCATGATCTATAAAGGTCTGATTATCTATATGCTGCTTATCCATTCCAACATAAATGCCATAAAAATTGGTAGTTGTCCCGCTATCTTTTAAAATGGAACTAAGGTTGTTCCTTACTAATTTCCCCCCCAGGTCAATTACATAAGAGCTGTATGTGCTTTCACGCATCTGCTCAACTGTTGTGTTATTGATAAAAAATGCGTTCTCTCCTTCATCCTGGATTCTATAATGATCAACTACCGTATTTCTTTTTAGAACCAACTGGGTAACCGTATTGGTGAAATAAGTTTGTTGGGGATTATTTAGATGGTGATAGGTTTCAATAACCGTAAGCTTACTATTTTCTCCAACTACAATTATCTTTTGCGGGCTGATAACCGCTGGTTCATCTTTTGTAAAAGCTATGTTCAGTATATGAACCGGGCGATCCATAACAACTCCATCAGGCACATAAATAAAAATTCCATTTTGAGCGAAGGCGGTATTTAATACAATGAAGGCATCCTTTTCTTTGCTTGCCCATTTAGACAAGTATCCGAAAGCTGTTGCTTTTGTGAGCCCATCTTCCTGCAAACCAGAAGAAATACTCTGTACTATTATTTTATTCGATAATTCGCCCTCTGATGAAAAAGCTTTATTGTATTTACCATTCACAAACACCAGCAGGTATGCATCCAGCCCTTCAAAAAGAAAAGGCCTTATATCCCCTGCTGTTATATCAACAAGTTTGGGCTGCTGGTATTGCTGCTCAAGTAGTTCAGCGATACTGGTATATTTCCAATTCTCATTTCTCCTGGTTGGAAAATCCACGTCATTACCCAATCGCTGAATCGCCATTTTTTGTATCGTATGCCCAGTATAATCTTTCTGTCCGTTTAACGTGGTTGCATATAAACGAAACAGTTCAATAAACTTTTCCCTGCTATCTTTTTTATCTGGTGTATTTGGATTTGCCATACTTATATTTTTTAAGATGCTGCTTGTTCTTTTGTTTCAGTAGAACATTTTAAAATTAATTTGTTGCTAATGTTTCTACTTCTTCTTTGATCCAATCGTATCCTTTTTCTTCCAGCTTAAATGCCAAATTTTTGTCACCTGATTTAACGATTCTTCCATTGTATAACACATGAACAAAATCGGGGATAATGTAATCGAGTAATCGTTGGTAGTGAGTAATTACTATGAACGCGTTATCTTTTCTACGTAACTTGTTCACCCCATTGGCAACTATTTTCAGTGCGTCAATATCAAGTCCCGAATCAGTTTCATCCAACACTGCAAGCCTTGGTTCCAATACCGCCAGTTGTAAAATTTCATTGCGTTTCTTTTCTCCGCCTGAAAATCCCTGGTTTAGAGAACGGCTCAAAAAATTATCCTCCATCTCCACCATCTTCGCCATCTCTTTGATAAAAGTTATCATTTCCTTTGCACTCAGTTCTTTCTTCTCTTGATGTTTTCTAACAGCGGTAATGGTATGTTTAAGAAAATTTGCAGTAGTTACCCCTGGTATTTCTATCGGATATTGAAATGCCTGAAATATACCTTCCCTGGCACGTTCATCAACTGATAATTCAAGCAAGTTTTTACCCATATAGGTAATGCTACCTTCTGTAATCTCATAGCCTTCACGGCCTGCTAAAACGTGTGCCAGCGTACTTTTACCGCTTCCGTTTGGCCCCATTATCGCATGCACTTCGCCAGCATTTACTTCAAGGTTAATGCCATTTAATATTTTCTTTCCTTCAATTTCAGCGTGTAAATTTTTTATAGTTAACATGTTTTTTATTTTAGATTACAAATTGCAGGTTGGCAGATTACAGATGGTAAATGCAGATTGTTTTTTGGTTATTTTATTTTTTAGTTGATTGATGTTTTTTTTAAATAATTTATAAATCCAGCTAATTGTTTACTTGTTGAAATACATTTACCCTACACTACCTTCTAAACTTACCGCAAGTAATTTTTGTGCTTCCACTGCAAACTCCATAGGCAATTCTTTAAACACATCCTTACAATACCCATTAACAATAAGATTAATGGCATCTTCCTGTTTCAA
>JAYUBR010000217.1:0-2247 GCA_043740775.1 Ferruginibacter sp.
TTGATTTTACATCATCAATTACATTATCGCACCCTTTCATGGGTTGCTACTTTATAATGCAGGGTTGATAAAATTGTTTTGAACAGGAATAGAATTTCAGCATCTCATTATATATTAAAATTCTTCTTTCTCCCCTGTTCCCAGAAGGCATGAAAGGGATAGATTGTTTTTTTACTTCCATCATTAAGAATAAGCAAGGTTTTATTACTTGATTTAATTTTTTTAAAGTATTATGCTAAGGGGAGTGAGAAATAAAACGTGCTTCCTTTTCCAGGTTCACTTTCTAACCACAGTTTACCATGATGCCGCTGAATAATTTCATACGAAATAAACAACCCGATGCCAAGTCCCTGAAATTGTATGGCATGTTCTTCTATCCGGTAGTAGCGGTCAAATATTTTATTAAGATGTTCCTTGCTGATGCCGATTCCTGCATCTTTTACCGATACATGTATTTCGCCGTTTTGCTGTTCTATATTGATAAATACCTGGGATGCATGGGGAGAATATTTTACAGCATTGCTCAATAAATTAATTATTACCTGCTGCAGCCTCTCTTTATCCCCGGTTATTTGTTGCTGTACCGTACCCGTTTTTATAATGGTATGTAAGGGAATGCTTTGTTGAATATCTTCAACGGTATTATCTACCATTTCATTAAAATTGAAACTGGAAAAATTATAGTCTAATTTACCATGCTGTATTTTACTTACATCTAATAATTCGCCAACCAGGTCATTGAGCCTGCCAACAGAAAGGCTGGCTTTTTTTACATACAAATTAGCAGTTACATTTTCTGTACCCAGCGAAAGTTCAAGCAGTTGCAGGTAGGCCTTGGCAATAGTAAGCGGCGTTTTCATTTCGTGGCTGGCTATGCTGATGAATTCATCTTTTTTCTGTTCCATTTTTATCCTGTCTGTAATATCCCTGGATACAGAAATCAATTGTGTTATGGTGCCTGCATTAAAGAGTGGCGTCACCACTACATCCCACCATTTTGGAGTGCCTTTGGCAGTTGGGCAATAAGCCTGAAACTGCACGGTTTTTCCGGCTAGTGCCGATGATACAGCGGCAGTAACAACAGGTTTATTTTCTTCGCCCCATATCTCCCACCAGGGCTTATTTTTTATATTATTAAAATCATCAATCTCCATCTGGCAAAGCCCGTTGGTATTCATAAAAAAGATGAAGCCATCTTTATCCAGCACTTTTACACAATCGGGACTGCTTTGCAAAACAGTTCTGCTGAATTCTTCTGCAATCTTTATTTTTGTCTCTGCTTCTTTTTGTGCGGTAATGTCCATACTGATACCGGTAAGCGTTTGAGCTACGCCATATTCATCATAATAATATTGTCCGGTTGATTTTATCCAAACAATAGCCCCATCATTTGCACGGTTAATTCGGTAATCCACTTCGTAAAGACTATGATTAACCTTTGCTTCTGCTATTTTTTTAAAAGCCAATTCTTTATCCTCCGGAACAATCATTTTATGCCAGTCTTCGTAAGTCAGGTCTTCACAATGTTCATCATATCCCCACATTATTTTATGAATGTTAGACCATTCAAGTTTCGATGAAACAATGTCTAAAGACCAGGAGCCCACATTAGCCGAATCATTTGCAAGTTTTAAATACATTGCCAAATTTTTTTGTTCCTTCTCACTTGCTTCAATTTTTTTGCGTGTCATTACCAATTCGGTAACATCATACCCAAAAATTAAAATACCCGATATATTACCGTCATCATCCTTAATGCCCTGGCAATTCAAATCTATATAAATCTGCTCCGGCGCTTGTCCTTTTACTTTTTCAATAAAGGCAGGCATTTCTTTACCGGTAAAGGGTTTTCCAGTAATAAGAATTTCATCTACAATTTCTACAAAGCCCTGGTCTTTCAGTTCAGGCAAGGCTTCCATCATTTTTTTGCCAAGTATATCCCGATTACCTGTAAGTTGCTGATACATGTTATTGGCAAATTCAAAAATATGGTTCGGTCCTTTTAAAATAACAAAAAACGCCGGTGCTTCCATGTAATAACTGTGCAGCATCTGATGTTCTTTAAATACGCCGCTTGTTTTTTCCAACAATATTTTTTCTGCATTTTTTCTTAAAGTAATATCGTTCAACGCCAGTAAAATTAACTGCTCCCCACTCTCCCTGTTTATTGGCTGGATGTTAAAACAGATAGTACGTTCACCAACTACAGGAAATGAAAAATCGATTTCCACTTCAATCATCTTTTCT
>JAYUBR010000218.1:0-2246 GCA_043740775.1 Ferruginibacter sp.
ATCATAGATGGAGCGGTGGTAATGGTGGAAGGATTGTTTGTTGCCATGGATCACAAGGCCCGTGAAGTGGGCATGGAAAAATTTAACAAGCTGGCAAAACTGGGCCTCTTTAAATCAACCGGTACAGAAATGGGCAAATCCATTTTCTTTTCCAAGCTCATCATCATTACCTGTTTGATTCCCATTTTTGCTTTTCAAAAAGTAGCAGGAAAAATGTTTTCGCCACTGGCATATACATTGGGTTTTGCGCTCGTTGGTGCTTTGTTGTTTACCCTTACATTGGTACCGGCATTATCCAGTATTTTATTAAGAAAAAATGTTCGTGAAAAACATAACCCTATAGTAATCTTTTTTGAAAAAGGAGTGGGCAAATTGTTGGCGGTTGTTTACCATAATCAAAAATTGAGTGTATTAATTGCAATCGCTGTGATGGTGATTACATTTTTCTCCGCCAAATTTTTAGGCACCGAATTTTTGCCGGATTTAAATGAAGGGGCATTGTGGGTAGAAGCAGAATTACCCATGAGTGTTTCGTTGACTGAAGCCAACCTGGTAAGCAATAAAATGGTTGACATTTTACAGAAGTTTACTGAAGTAAAACAAACCTTATCGCAGGTGGGGCGAACCAATGATGGTACTGATCCCAAAGGATTTTTTAATGTACAGATACAGGTAGATCTGCAACCACAAAAAACCTGGAAAAGAAAGATCACCGGAGATCAGTTAATAAACGAAATGGATATGCAGTTGCGCAAATTTCCCGGCATTGTTTTTAACTATTCACAACCCATCAGGGATAATGTGGAAGAAGCGGTAGCAGGTGTTAATGCAGCGATGGCGGTAAAAATATTCGGTCCTGATTTTTTAGTGCTCGACAGTACGGCCAATGCAGTAATGGATGAATTGAAAAAAGTAAAAGGTATCGAAGATCTTGGGGTACTCAGAAATCTGGGACAGCCTGAATTTCGTATTGAACTTGATCAGCAGAAAATGGCTTTTTATGGCATCAATACGGCAGATGCCAATGCGGTAATTGAAATGGCCATTGGCGGTAAAGCAGCCACTCAATTGTACGAAGGTGAAAGAAAATTTGATGTAAGGCTGCGCTACCAGCAGGAGTTCAGGGCATCGCAGGAGGCGATTGAAAATTTAATGGTACCCACCAACGATGGAGCAAAAATTCCCTTAAAAGAAATTTCCACCATACGCACTTTAACGGGACCAGCATTTATTTTCAGGGACAACAACATGCGGCACATTGCAGTAAAATTTTCTGTACGTGGAAGAGATCTGGGAAGTACCATTGCAGACGCACAACAAAAAGTAAACGAAGTGGTGCATTTAAAACAAGGCTATAAAATGAGCTGGAACGGTGAGTTTGAAAACCAGCAAAGAGCATCTGCAACATTGGCAAGGGTAGTGCCGCTTTGCCTGCTGGTAATATTTTTAATTTTGTTTGTAACCTATGGCAATGCAAAAGATGCTTTTTTAACCATCATGAATGTACCCTTTGCGTTGATCGGCGGCATACTGGCACTGCATATAACGGGCATCAATTTCAGCATTAGCGCAGGCATCGGCTTCATTGCTTTGTTTGGTGTGTGTATTCAAAACGGGGTAATACTCATCAGTGTTTTCAGAAAAAACCTGGATGCAAAAATGCAGCTGGACGAAGCCATCCGGGAAGGCGTAAGATCGAGGGTGCGCCCGGTTGTAATGACGGCATTGATGGCCATGATCGGGTTAATGCCGGCGGCCATATCAACGGGTATTGGCAGCGAAACACAAAAGCCGTTGGCCGTTGTTGTTATTGGTGGTTTAATCACTTCCACCATACTCACGCTGTTAATATTACCCGTAATTTATGCGCTGGAATTTAAACTAATGCACCACCGTGAAAACAGGAAACTGCTGCGGAAAATGAGGGTAGTAAGTAAAGTGGAAAAGCCAAACCAATAGATTTTGGATATTGGATTTTTTTCGGGCAATAACAGCGCCCAATTTGTGCATCGTTCAATAATATTATTGTCCGGCCCAAGATGCTTTGTGGATCATCGTTGTATCGCCTCTTGAGTACGTGATAGTTCGTTTAGAGTTACAGAATGAAAAGGATAAAGTTATTAGCAAAAAGGAACAATAGATAGAAATTTTCGCATTATATGAAGTTTCTGTTGGTTTCGTACCACATATGTATTTACGCTAAAATAAGTTACTTTTCCCAGGCTGGACTCCGCAAACAAAATTGA
>JAYUBR010000219.1:0-7495 GCA_043740775.1 Ferruginibacter sp.
TGCAGCAAAAGAGAGACTATTTTCAATTACTGATGCAGCAAACAAAATTTAAAGCATTACCCTCTCATGGAAGTTATTTCCAGTTATATAGTTATGCTGGTATCAGTGAAGAAACTGAAATGGATTTGGCTGTAAGAATTACCAGTCAATATGGGGTAGCAAGTATACCGGTTTCGGCCTTTTATACAAAGGAAAAAGACGATAAGGTGATAAGGTTTTGTTTTGTAAAAAAAGAAGCCACGCTGGAAGAAGCCGTGAACAGGTTAATAAAATTCAGTTAGATGTGCTACAGTTTTATTTGTGACAATTCTACAAATAGGTTCCTACCCTTTCCATTATTTTAATTTTAAACTGGTAGATATAAATCCCGCAGCAGCAAATAGTACAGATTATTTTTTTCATACAATAATTAATAAAACCTTCCGTTACTGTTATAATAAAATTAAATGTAATGGCAACCGTACCTGATAAAAACAATGGATTCCCTGTAGTGCAACTGGTGAAAAACATTCTAAACAAATTAACGCAAACACCGGATATTTACCCTATTAAATACTATAAAAAGGGTAAAAGGGCAGGCAAAAACAGAAACTTCCTGCTGATATAATTTTTGTTAACTTACCCTCATAGAATAGATACGCCCTCTTTTTTCCTGGGGGCTTTTTTGTATCAGATATTTTACTGTTTTATTTAAATTTTTCGGGCAACGGATATTTAAATCAGGCATTCAATTATGCGAATTTATCCCGGTTACTTATGCCACACACTTTCAAATTGAAAGTCCGTTCAGGTACGATTGTTACTAAAATGCAATCTTTCCCATCCGGATTTTTCGCCTTGTATCAAAGTTTAAGTACAACTGAAAATGCCCGCAAATGCGCTGTTCCGGCATAAATAAAAGTAAAGTTGACTTTTTAAAAAATTTAAAATCTATTTTATCCTCCGCAAACGTTTGCGGAAACAGTTGCGATGCAGCAGTTGATTAATAAAACTGTCTATGTTAAAGCAAAGCTATAATTTCATCCAACGATTTGCTCTTATCTAATATATTGCTGTATGAAGAATTCTGCCTTATATCCGGTTTATCTCAACCGCGATAAAAAACTTCATTAATCAATTTACCGGAAACAGGATATCGTGATTGTTATTAGTGCATTACAAAAACTAAAAATTAAACGACTGATTATGAATGTAAAAAAACTCGCAAAGGGTATTCTATGCTTTTGCCTTGCCTTGTTTTCCACAATGGCTTTTGCCCAAAACAAAGAAGTAACCGGTAAGGTAACCGATTCGAAAGATGGTTCACCTGTTGCCGGTATATCTGTTTTAGGAGTTACCTCCTCAGGCAAAAAAGTAGGTACTGCCACCGCAAATGACGGAACTTTCAAATTATCTTCTACGGAAGCGATTTCAAAAATTACTCTTTCTGGTGTTGGCTTCGACAAGCAAGACTTGAATGTTTCCGGAAAATCGGATATTGCTGTTTCAATGAAAAGCAGCAACACCGCTTTAAATGAAGTAACTGTAGTGGGTTACGGGACCTTAAAAAAGCGGGAAATTACGAGTGCCATTACCCGGGTAAACGCCGAACAATTTAATAAAGGCAATATCAATGATGTTGCCCAGTTATTGCAGGGTAAAGTAGCTGGTCTTTCCATTTCCCGAGCAGGTGGTGATGTGAATGGTGGTTTTGATATCAGGTTAAGGGGTCTTTCCACAATTGGTGCTGGCACTTCTCCATTGGTGGTAATTGATGGCCAGGTGGGTGCTGATTTAAATTCAGTAGATCCCAATGATATTAAAAGCATTGATGTATTAAAAGATGGTTCTTCTGCAGCTATTTACGGAACCCGTGGTTCTGCGGGTGTAATTATTGTTACCACTAAAACAGGTGTCAAAGGTACTTCACAGGTTAGTTACAACGGTTCTGTAAGTACAGAAAATGCTGCAAGGCTTACCCAACATGCCACTGCTGCTGAATACCGCAGTTTATTAAAAACAATTGGCGCCGGTACAGATTATGGCGCTACTACTGATTGGTACAAGGAAATTACAAGAACAGCTATTTCACACCAGCATAATTTGTCTTTCTCCGGTGGAAATGAACACACCACCTATAATGCATCTGTCAATTATAGAGATGCTCAAGGTGTGGCAATTACTACGGGCCTTAAACAATTAAATGGCAGAGTGAATATAACGCACAAAGCACTCAATGACAGACTGGTTTTTAATGTAGAAGTTAGTTCAACCCGTAAAACTGCGGAATTGGGATTTTCCAATGCTTTTGAATATGCGACTATCTACAACCCAACATCTCCGATTTATGCTCAAAAGCCAGAACAGGATTTAGCTGGTGGCGGTTATTTCGAAGTGAGTGCAACTGAATATTCCAACCCGGTAGCTGTCTTAAAGCAAAACACCAATCACCGGCAGTCAAGCAGGTTAAACTTTGCAGGTTCTGCAGAATATGAAATTATAAAAGGATTAAAATTTCTTACAAGGTACGCTCAACAACAAACCAGTACTTATTTAACTGCTTATAGTCCAAGTACTGCTTTTATTGACCGGGGTTTTCAAGGTGGAACAGGTGTAGGTCGCCACGGCATATCTTACAAGAGAGATGATGAAGCTTTAACCCAGTTATATGAAAATACATTATCGTACAATGGTAAAATTTCTAACCTGGAAGTGGCTGCTGTAGCAGGTTATTCTTACCAGGATTTTATTTACCAGGGGTTTAGCGCAAATGCAGGTAATTTTATTACCGACTTATCAGGCCAGGACTTTTCCACTGCCCAGGATGTACAAAATGGACTGGCTAATATAAACAGTTATAAAAATGGTAACAGGTTGGTGGCTTTTTTTGGTCGTTTAAATTTGAACTATAATAATTTTGCTTTCCTCTCTGCTTCTTTAAGAAGAGAAGGATCTTCTGAATTTGGTCCAAACAACAAGTGGGGTTATTTTCCAGCGGTAAGCGCAGGGGTGGATTTAAATAAATTTTTGAATTTACCAGGTTTCAACACACTTAAATTAAGGGGTAGCTACGGTATCACCGGAGCACTTCCTCCATCAGCTGGTTTGTCTGCATTAACTTATTCAGGCCAGGGCAATTACCTTATCAATGGAAGTTGGATAGCGACTTATGGACCTAATCAAAATGTAAACCCTGATTTGAAATGGGAAAGAAAAGCAGAAACAGATATCGGATTGGATTTTGCTGCCTTAAACAACAGATTAACAGGTACAGTAGATTACTACAATCGTAAAACTACCGATCTTATTTTTAATGTAACTGTTCCTTCACCACCGGCACTGTTTAACAGAGCATGGAAAAACATCGGTGACTTGACAGGTAAGGGATTTGAAATTGCTTTGAACTATGAAGTAATCAGGAAATCTAATAAGTTTAACTGGACAACAGGCGTAAACTTTGCACATAACCACGTGGTTTTAACCAGGCTTGATGCATCAGCCGGTTCTTACATCGGAGAAACCAACCTTGGCTCTCCTGGTCAGGAAGCAACCCAAATTACCAGGTCTTATGCAGGTGCTGAAATCGGTGCTTTTTATAATCAGATATACAGAGGACTTGATGCAAATGGTAAAATTTTGGCTGATGACGGTACTGGTAAAACAGTTCCTGCAAGCACCGGAACTTATAAAACAGTAATAGGGCATGGCTTACCTAAATTTGAAATGGGTTGGACAAACACTTTCAATTATGGAAATTTCGACCTGAATTTCTTTTTAAGGGGTTCATTCGGATTTGATTTGATCAATACCAATAGGGCTTTCTATGAAAATCCTGCCGTTGCCACATTGTATAATGTTGTAAAAACCAAATACTTTAATCCAAATTTAAAAGATGCGCAGATATTCACAAGTCTTTATGTTGAAAAAGGCGATTTTGTAAAATTGGACAATGCTACATTGGGTTACAACTTTAATATTGCAAAGAAGCCAAACGGAGTTAAAAGTTTTCGTGCATTCTTGACTGGCCATAACTTGTTTACCATTACTGGTTACACTGGCGCAGATCCCGAAGTACGATATACAGATAACCTAACTGGTAATATCCTTGCACCTGGTATTGACAGAAGGGGAACATGGGTATTAACCCGTTCATTTACAGTGGGAGTTAACATTGGTCTTTAACAAATAAATTTTATTCATTTACATACTTAATATATGAAAAATAAATTAATTAAAAGTACTTTAATGGCAGGCCTGCTTTTTACGGGACTATCCTGTACTAAGCTGGATGAAAAGCCCTACCTTTTTGATAAGGTTACCGGCGAGGATTTTGGTAAAACGGATCTTGAAGTTCAATCTGCAGTGGGAGCTGCCTATTCAAATTTAGCTGGCGTTGGTGGAAATAATCACTACATACCGTTAAATGAAGTTACTACAGACGAGGCGGTTGTACCAACCCGTGGACCAGATTGGGGTGATGGTGGCCACTGGGTAAGATTGAAGAGACATAAATATGTTGCTACAGATCCTACACCTAATAACGGATGGAATTTTTGTTATTCCGGAGTATCAACATGTAATCGTTTGATATTTAACTTAACGGCAATTAACACTCCAACAGCTTTAGGCTATATTCCTGAACTAAAAGCACTTCGGGCCATTTATTATTATTGGCTGTTAGACTGGTACGGTAACGTTCCGTTGAGCACAGATTTTACAGTGAGTACACCTCCTTCAAATTCAACAAGAAAGCAGGTATATGATTTTGTTGAATCAGAATTGACAACCAATGCGCCATTGTTAAAAAAGCCCACTGGTATTCCGAATGTGGCAACATATGGCCGCGTTGATTATTATACCGTACAGGCTTGTCTTGCAAAATTGTATTTAAATGCGGAAGTGTATGGCGCCGGTGCGCAATGGGATAAGGCAATTGCAGCTTGTAACAATATAATTAATTCAGGTATTTATAGTCTAATGCCTAATTACAGTGATAACTTTATCCAAAATAATCAGAATTCTAAAGAATTTATCTGGGCCATTCCTTTCGATCATATTAAATTTGGCGGTTTGAATATCAACATGATGACTTTAAGCTACCTTAATCAGGCTACTTATAACATTAATGCCCAACCATGGAATGGCTTTGCTTCTACAGCTGAATTCTATAATTCCTATATTGATCCTATGCAAAATCCGGGACCACAGGGTAAGGTTATTGGTTTATCACCTAAAGGTGACAGTGTTGTCGGTACAGTTGATAAAAGGATGCTAAATAATTTCATCGTTGGACCGCAATATTCGTCAAGTGGCGCAAGATTGTTAGATGACGGTGTAGAGGGGAGTGATCCTGATGGAAAGCCATTTACATTCACTCCATATATGAACGAACTGGAGCCGGGAGCATGGCGCCAATCCGGTGCTAGAATCGGTAAATGGAACATGTATTTGGGTATGACTCCTAATATGGATAATGATTTTGCAATTTTCAGGTACGCAGATATATTGTTAACAAAGGCAGAAGCAACTGCCAGAAAAGCTTCCGATTGGAACGATGGTAGTGTATTGGCAGTAGTTAACCAGATAAGGACGCAACACGGTGGAGTTACTCCATTCCTTACATTAACCGCTTTAACTTTTCTCGCTGAACGTAGCAGGGAAATGTTCTGCGAAGCATGGAAAAGACAAGACATGATTCGTTTTGGAACTTACAATAATGCAACTTTATTTCATGATGCAGATCCTGTAGACGCCCTTGGTCCAAACGGCCTTAATCACTTGAATGTTTTCCCAATACCGGAAACTCAGTTGAATGCCAATAAAAACCTTAAACAGAATGCTGGCTATTAAAATAGCAGTATAATAATTAAATAATAAACATTGTAAAAGGGAAAGCTTGTAATGCAAATTACCTGCTTTCCCTTTTAACATTAGGATAATTAAAGTGAGCTAAATAATGGGTAAATTTGGTGCTTGTATATGCTTATTTCAGTCCACGGGTTTCCCAATCAGTGTAATAAATTTCGAGACTACTAAAATATTTTTTGTTGTTTGAATACCTGTTTATCTGCTTTTCGAAAAGAAGAACAATTTTAAGTAATGTAAGGGGCTTTGTTTCTCAACAGATGGTTCTTTTTGTAGTTGTATGTTTATCCGGATGCCGATTAAATAATGTTGGCAATGCAGATAAATTGTTTACTCTTCTACCTTCCTCTGCTACAGGTATTAACTTTGCAAATGATGTTCAATACACCGAGGAATTAAACGCATACACGTTTCGTAATTTTTATAATGGCGGTGGTGTTGGCATTGGTGATATTAATAATGATGGTTTGCCCGACATTTTCTTTTGCGGCAACTTAAAATCCAATAAGCTGTACTTAAACAAAGGCAACTTTAAGTTCGAAGATATTACAGATAAGGCAGGCTTAAACTCAGAAGGCGTATGGTCTACTGGGGTTACTTTTGCTGATGTAAATGGAGATGGTTTATTGGATATTTATGTTTGCAAATCAGGTGATTTTAAGAGTAAAAATCGCAGCAACGCCTTGTATATAAACAATGGTAACAATACTTTTACAGATCGTGCCAAAGAATATGGGTTAAATAATATGGGTCTTTCTACTCACGCTGAGTTTTTCGATTATGACCATGATGGTGACCTGGATTGTTACCTGCTTAATAATTCATTCCGCTCTGTAGGCAATTATGATTTAATAAAAGACCAGCGCAATATTCCCGATACACTTGGTGGCAATAAATTGTACCGGAATGACAATGGCCACTTTACTGATGTAACAGCTAAAGCCGGCATTTATAGCAGTAAAATTGGTTTTGGATTGGGTGTTACAATCGCCGATGTAAACAAGGATGGCTGGGAGGATATTTATGTGTCCAATGATTTTTTTGAAAAGGATTATTTATACATCAACAATAAAAATGGCACATTTACGGAGTCACTCGAAAACTGTATCCGGGAATTAAGTATGAATTCGATGGGTGCTGATATTGCCGATATTAACAATGATGGTTATCCTGATATTTATGTTACCGATATGCTTCCTGAAACAGAAGCCAGGGTTAAAACAAAAACCAATTTTGAGAATTGGGATAAGTATCAATCCAATGTAAAGAATGGCTATTATCACCAGTTTGTTAGAAATGTTCTGCAGTTAAATCAGGGTCCCGCCAATAAAGCAAATGAAATAAATTTTAGCGAGATAGGCCGTTTGGCGGGTGTACAGGCTACGGACTGGAGTTGGGGAGCATTGATTGCCGACTTAGATAACGATGGCTATAAAGATATTTTTGTAGCCAATGCTATCTTTAAAGACCTGACCGACCAGGATTATATTCAGTACACCGCCAATCCGGATGAAATAAGAAAAATTTTGAAGCAGGAAAAAGATGGTGGCATAAAGAAGTTAATCGATTTAATGCCATCGAATGCGTTATCAAACTATGCGTATAGCAACAATGGTGACTTAACGTTTACGAACAAGGCAAAGGAATGGGG
>JAYUBR010000220.1:0-2237 GCA_043740775.1 Ferruginibacter sp.
ATAAGCAGTTAGTTTTGGTAAAACGGCCCCGATTTCCATCGGGGCTTCTTTTTTTGCATTCTGAATGATTTCCCACCAGGCAGCTGGTGTGAACATAAACTCAGGCGTTAGCCGATGTAATCGTAATCCGCGGGCATCAAAAATTTCACCGGTAACCCCCGGGCATTAACATTTATTTACCAATATGCACTGTTGCTTCCGGGCTTTTTTTACATCTAATAAATAAGCTATTAAAAGGCTTTTGATTATGAAAGATATTTTTACAACACAGGAAATATTGCTGATGACCAATACAAAATTTTCAGCCCGGGAATACACGGACAAGAATGAAAACCAGCCATCGAAAAATAATTGTCACAACAAACTGGCAGAAGCATGCTGGAATGGTATGATACCTGCCATGCTGCCAGAACTTTTTGATGACCCCAATAATAAACAGCTCACTATGTGGCAACTGGAAGAATGCAATCACCTGCTATATGCGCAGCTTGGAGAAGAGAACATTATGCCGGAAGCAACATTCACTTTAAACCCCTATGCGTTTATTGAAAAGGTGAACGAAAATTAGCAGGAGTTTGTTGAATTAAAAATTAAGACTGATTTGAATAATGCTGAATGAAAAGGCTGATTTCATTAACCTGGGTTTGTTTATTTTATCGGTTTGGTGATGAATGAAAACAATCATTTAATCACAAAAATCATAGTGCAGACAAGTGTTAAAATATTTATAGTGGCTTGTTGTATTTCTTTTTAAAATAAAAATAAAACGGCACACCGCTCAACACCAGTGCCATGCCTGTTAAAGATTGTTGTGGCTGAACCATCACCGTATTTACAATCAGTGCAAGAGAGAAAAGAAAAATAACAACCGGCAGTACGGGGTAACCAATCACTTTTGCTGTCATTGCCCCATTCCGCTTCATGCGAAACAATCCCCACGCAAGCAATACATAAAAAAAGAAACCTGCAAAAATTATCAGGTTGGTGAGGATATCGAATGTGCCTGTTACAACCAGTACAATGCTCCACAACATTGACCAGATAAGCGATACATAAGGTGTTCTGAAAACAGGATGTACATTGGCTACATTTTTAAAGAAAAAATTTTCCTGTGCCATACGGAAATATATCCGCGGATACACAATAATGCAGGCATTCAATGCGCCAAAAGTACTCACCATAATAAGTATTGAAATTACAACGGTTCCTGTTTTGCCCATCAATGCACCGGCAACAACGGCCGCTGCAATATTATCTTCTCCAATAGCTGCCAGTTGGTTTAACGGCAGTACCCGCATAAACGCATAATTCAATAAAACATACAACGTCATCGCAATGGCTACACCGGCAATGATGGCGATGGGAACATTGCGTTTTGGGTTTTGAATTTCGCCGGTAACAAAGCTGATATTGCTCCAGCCATCATACGCCCAAAAGGCGCTGAGCATGGCGCCAAACAAAGCACTGAAAAGTGCAGTTCCGGAGTATTGAATGGGTGCTATTGCATTCGCCTTATCTACCACAGCAGCGTTTGAATAAAACAAGCCCAGTACAATCAGCAAAAGGATACCTGCAATTTTTGCGGTAGTTACAATGTTATTTAATATGCCGCCGTTTTTTGTGCCGCGGTAATTCAACCAGGTAAGCAACCAAATAAAAATTACCGCCACTATTTTAATCCCGGAACTGGCGAACGGAAAAATAACATTCCCAATCGAAACATCCTGCAATGAATGCAACGGATCAGGCAAATGAACCAGCGTATTGAAGGATTGTGCAAACACGAAGGCCAATGCTGCAATGGAACCACTACCCAGGATTGTAAAAGCAGTCCATCCAAAAAGAAAAGAAAAAAAGTTGCCCACAGAAAGGCGCAGGTATTCATATACGCCGCCAGACGCTGTTGTAGTGGTAGCAAGGCCCGCCAACATAAAAGCGCCCAACATGGTAAAGATGCCGGCAATAATCCATGCTGATAAAATATATGGCTCACTCATTAGCGTGGCCGACATAGGCGCAATTTTTTTAAACACACCTGAGCCAATCATCAGACCGGCAACCAACAAAATACCCGTGGGCAAACCAAGCACCCGCTTTAAAGGAATTTTTGTTTTGTCCGTTAAATTGATGTGTTGTTCTTCGGGTTCAATGTCTTCCTTAAGCATGTTGGTTGATTTAAAAAAGTATATTTTTTAGCGAAAGCTACTGTTAGCACAGAAACCTAATAACAAATTGTT
>JAYUBR010000221.1:0-2237 GCA_043740775.1 Ferruginibacter sp.
TGGTATTTAAAAGGATTTTTACTGGTCATCAGCATCGTACCATTCATACCGCCCGAGCCATACAAAGCAGAAGAAGCGCCAGGTAATAATTCAATATTATCTACATCCAGTTCATTTAAACCAATGATGGCACCTACCGAAAAATTAAGGCCGGGTGCCTGGTTATCCATTCCATCTACCAGCTGATTAAACCGCACATTACCACTACCCCCAAAACCCCGGGTGGTGGGTGTTTTAAATGTTAGTGAAGAAGTAGTAACATCTACCCCTTTCAACGTACTCACCACATCGTAAAAATTTGCGGCAGGTGCATTGCGGATGTTGGCTGCACTTACCCTTTCAATAGAAACCGGTGATTCCAATATTTTTTGCGGAACCCTGGAAGCAGATACCACTACTTCCTGTCCCAATGAATTGGCTGGCTCCAACTTAACAGTAACCGTTTGTGCAGGAGTAGCCACTTCAATTTCCTGCAAGGCATACCCTACAGAAGATATGATTAATGTAACCGGTAATTTTTGATTCACAGAGATTTTAAAATTACCCCTGTCATCTGTAAATGTGCCGCCCTCTGATCCTTTTAAAGTAACAGATACTGCAGAAAGACTTTCATTATTTATGCGGTTAACAACAAGTCCGGTGATGGTATTGGTTTGGGCAAAGGCATTAATTGTAATAAAAGAAGTGAACACCAAAGTGCATAGGTAGTTTACAAGTTTTTTCATACAGCATTGTTTAGTTCTGGAGTTTACCCAAAAAAATTAATCAGGGAACAAACTCAATATTATAGCATCTGCCGGGTTGTCATTTTTATCAGGGGATATGCCCGTATTTGCTTTTTTAAGCAATTCAAAAATACCATCTGCCATGGCATAATTAAAAAAAGTGGGGATGCCGAAGAAACGTTTGGATAAGATAAATACTTTTTGCACCATCAATTTTAATTTTAAATTCATGCCGATATATATACTTGTAAAATAAGCAATGGCATGTACTATGGCGGTAAGGTTGCGGATGCCATTATAGCTTCTAACCCTTATGTCTTCTAAGTTGTAAGATTGTTTGATGTACCTGAAACATTCGTCGCATTTCCATCTTGTAAGATAAATTTCTACTACTTTGTAAACATCTTTTGGCTCTTTGCTATCGGGTTCTTTATTGGTAAGCAGTATCATAGGATGCTCACCAAATCCTTTGATGATAACTGCATTCATCCATTCATCCGGCTTATCATACAGGGCTACTTTGGTAATACCAAAAGTGAGGTCGATAATGGATTCTTTGCCATCTTCTATTTTAGTGATTTGTGCCTTGTAGTTGATACTGGTATGTTTTTCCAACTTATCAGCTTGTACAGGTACTACGCCACCATTTTTATTATGGGTTACCAGCCAGCGGTTGAGTTTTAAGCGGGTTACAAATTTTAATTTATTACCTGTAAAATGTTCAATAATTTCATTGCAATCGCCTGCTCTGTCAATTGTCCAGGTGCCTGCTGTAGCTGTTTTTGCTATTACTTTATTGATGGCTTCTTTTATTTTTTGGGTGGTACTTATATAGCCTTCTTCTTTGTCTGAGAACGCTTCACAATATAGCGGCACTACTTTATTGTGTTCTAAATTGGCTGCCGTTACCTGGCACAAATGGTAACCTGTTGCACCTTTGCCTGCGCTTCCATCGTAAATGCCGCAAAGGTTTTCCATCGCTTTAGCATAGGGTTTCATTATATCACCAGGGTCAATGGCTATCACCATTTCATCGGTTATTTTATCATCGCCAAGGCGAATAATCTGGCTGTTGATATGGTCGCTAAAATCTTCATCGGATAAATTGCGGCAGAGACGTTCCTCTGTTTTTATCAGTGCAATATCTTCCTGCAGGCTACGGGCCACACTGGATATCTTAACGTCTTTGGCGGCCTGAATACCGTAAATCAGTTCTTTAATAACTCTTTGAGTAGGCTTATCAAGCCCCTTACTCAAGATCCCCGAAAATTTATTAGCTTGTGCTTTGAAACGCCCAATGGTAGAAGAGTTTGCATCCATGATCGTATTGAAATGTTTGTTGCAACTGCATTGTACGAAAGTGGATGCAATTTTTTGGGGAATCTTTTTGAACCGCAAATTTGGCAGACGGGTTATTTTTAAAAAAAATGTAGCCTTACACTTGCAATTCCTTTAAAACCCGTATCCAATCAACATCCCATAAAATAGTTAGGATTTTTTGGGTAAACTCCA
>JAYUBR010000222.1:0-7476 GCA_043740775.1 Ferruginibacter sp.
AATTCCAATCAGCAGGATGGCGACCTGAACCAATACAGTAACATCATCCGTTCAATGGCAAAAGATCTTTCATTGCCTGTATGTGACCTGCACAAAGCATTTGCAGATTACTTAAAAGCCAATAACCCAAACAATTTAGAAAAAGGAATTTTAACCGTTGATAGGGTGCACCTGAATGAAAAGGGTAATTTATTTGTTGCCATGGAAATGTGGAAAGTATTGCAGAATATGATGAAATAAATAGCCCGGATATCTCTTAACAATCAAATAAGTTTCAATTTATGTTACTAGCAAAAAGTAGCCTGAAAAATATAAATGTCAGTACTGTGCTGATGCCCAATGAAGCAATATTGGAATTACCCGAAAAAGTATTGCAATTTGGAACCGGCGTATTGTTACGGGCATTGCCCGATTATTTTATAGATAAGGCCAACCGTAAAGGAATGTTTAACGGAAGAATTGTAGTGATAAAATCAACAGATACCGGTGGTGTAAACGAATTTGACAACCAGGATAGTTTGTACACTTTGTGTATGCGTGGTATTGTTGATGGACAGCAAGTGCAGGAAAATGTTATTTGTTCCTCCATAAGCCGGGTTTTATCAGCCACAAAAAACTGGGAAGCTGTTTTACAATGCGCCCATAATCCTCATCTTACGATTATCATTTCAAACACAACGGAAGTGGGTATTGAACTGGTAAATGAAAGTATATATCTTCATCCACCGGTATCTTATCCTGGTAAATTACTGGCGTTCTTATATGAACGTTATCACGCTTTTAAAGGGAGTGCCCAAAGCGGATTAGTAATTGTACCTACCGAATTAATTTCAGCTAATGGGAACAAATTGAAATCCATTATTCTTGAATTGGCGCAATGGAATAAACCGGAAGAAAAATTTATCGACTGGCTTACAACAAATAATCATTTTTGTAATTCACTTGTAGACAGAATTGTTCCGGGCAAGCCTAATGCGGCCGCAAAAGTTGCACTGGAAGCCGTATTGGGGTATCAAGATGATCTGATCACAATGAGCGAAGTGTACGGCCTGTGGGCCATTGAAGGCAATGATGATATAAAATCAGTGTTGTCTTTTTCACAGGCAGATACAGGCGTTGTAATAGCAGATGACATCAATATTTTTAAAGAGTTGAAATTACGTTTACTAAATGGAACGCATACACTAAGTTGTGGGGTGGCATTTTTAGCAGGCTTTACTACAGTTAAGCAGGCAATGGATAATACAAAGCTTTACCATTTTATAAAATATCTGATGATGAAGGAAATTGCGATCGCCATTCCTTACCCTGTACCTGAAAAGGAGGCATCTGCATTTGCTTTAAAAGTACTGGACCGTTTCAGTAATCCCAGTATAGAACATCAATGGATAAGCATTACATTAAACTATACTGCTAAATTAAAAATGCGGGTAGTGCCTGTTTTGCAGCGTTATTACGGGCAATATAAAACTGTTCCTGAATACATGGTTACCGGATTTGCAGCCTGGCTTTTATTCATGAAGGCCGTTAAAAAAGAAGGCAATATTTATTATGGTGAATTGGATGGGCAAGCTTATCCAATCAAAGATGAAATGGCAGAGTATTTTTTTAATCACTGGCAAAATTTATCTCCTGATAAATTAGTTAAAACTGTTTTGGGTAATGCATCTTTATGGGATGCAGATTTGACGTTGTTGGATGGATTTACTGAAAAAGTAACTTATAAATTAAATGCAATTATGCAGCATGGAATGATGGCAGTTCTTGAGAATAATTCACTAAATCAGCAATGAGAATGCTTTATTTTATCCTGATGTTTACAAATAATTTTGCAAAGCAAGGAGAACAAGAAATAAAAAAATAATTGATTATGAAAAAATTTATTGATGAAGATTTCCTGCTTCAAAATGTAACAGCTCAAAAATTGTATCATGAATTTGCAAAAGAAATGCCCATCATTGACTATCACAATCATTTATCGCCGGAGCAGATTGCCAGGGATGTAAACTTTGAAAACCTTACCCAGCTTTCGTTGTATGACGATCATTATAAATGGCGTGCCATGCGTACCAATGGAGTGGATGAAAAATACATTACCGGAAATGCAACAGATTACGAAAAGTTTGGAAAATGGGCCGCTACTGTTCCATACACGTTACGCAATCCATTATATCATTGGACGCACCTGGAGTTACAACGTTATTTTAACATCGACACCCTTCTGTCTCCCGCAACCGCAAAAGAAATTTATGATGAGTGCTCGGCTAAATTAAAAATGCCGGCATTTTCAGTTAAAAATTTGTTACGCAAAATGAATGTTAAAGTGCTTTGTACAACAGATGATCCAACGGATAGCCTGGATCATCATCGAAAGATAAAGGCAGACGGATTTGAGATAAAAGTATTGCCTGCATTCAGGCCTGATAAAGCCATGAATGTGGATGACGTAGCAGGCTTTAAAAGCTACGTAAATAAACTGCAGGAAGTGTCGGGTATTTTAATTGCAACATGGAGTGAATATTTGCAGGCACTCAAAACGCGTCATGATTTTTTTGCAGAAATTGGTTGTACCATCAGCGATCATGGGTTGGAACAATTGTATGCTGTTGATTACACCGATGCCGAAATAAAAAATATATTCCGCAAGCTCACCGCCGGGGAATCCATCTCTCAACCGGAAAATATAAAATTCAAATCGGCTATGCTGGTGCAATTTGCATTGTGGGACAATGAAAAAAACTGGGTGCAGCAATACCATTTAGGGGCGTTGAGAAATAACAATACAAGGATGCTAAAAACCCTGGGGGCAGATACGGGCTGGGATTCTATAGGTGATTTTTCGCAGGCAAAACAATTGTCAAAATTTTTAAACCGATTGGATAATACAAATCAGTTGGCTAAAACAATTCTCTATAATTTAAATCCGGCAGATAACGAATTATTGGCAACTATGACCGGCAATTTTAATGATGGCACTGTTGCCGGTAAAATTCAGTTTGGCGCTTCCTGGTGGTTTTTAGATCAGAAGGATGGTATTACCAAACAGCTCAATACGCTGAGTAATATGGGCTTGCTAAGTAAATTTATTGGTATGCTTACAGACAGTCGCAGCTTTATGAGTTATCCCCGCCATGAATATTTCCGAAGAATTCTCTGTAATATTTTAGGTGAAGAAATGGAGAACGGTGAATTGCCGGATGATATAAATTTGATTGGCCGGTTAATACAGGACATTTGCTATAACAATGCGAAAGATTACTTTGGCTGGTAAAGGTTAATGGTGAATTGTGAATGGTCAATGGTGAAAAGTCTATGTTTCAATGATTCACAATTTACAATTGACCATTCACAATAAACATAACCCCGCTTTATAATTTACCTGTAAGTGCGGCTATGCCATCGCGGTAGTTATCGCTTACCGGCAGTTCGAGCGTATTAATAAACACACTTGATTTACGAACAGCCGTAATAAAAGCAATGGAAACAATGTAAGATTTATGTATCCGGATAAATGCATCATCAGGTAACTGTTCCTCAATTGTCTTCATCGGCATCCGGGTAACAACGGGTCTTTGCGAACTTTTTAAATGAATTTTGATGTAGTCTTTCAGGCCTTCAATGTATACAATATCCGAAGTGATAATTTTAATGAGGCTATAATCAACATTCACAAAAAAATAACCTGCTGTAGCGGCTACTTTAGGTTGTGCCCTTAAATAAAATAATTCTTTTGCCTTGTTGCAGGCATTCATAAAACGATCCAGCGAAACAGGTTTTAACAGGTAATCAGTTACATTTAAATCAAACCCCTGCAATGCATATTTTTCATAAGCAGTAATTAAAATAATCATGGGCTTTACCGTCATGCTTTGTATAAACTGAAGGCCGGTAAGGCCCGGCATTTGTATATCCAGAAATATAAGATCAATGATTTGCTGCTCCATAACAGTCATTGCTTCGATGGCATTCTCGCAGGTAGCTACCAGTTGCAGGTAAGGCACTTTACTGATATTATCTTCCAGTAATTCCAGGGCTAAAGGTTCGTCGTCTATGGCAATGCAACGTATCATGCGGCAAGGTTTATTTGCAGTGAAACAATGAACCTGCCCCCATGCCGGCTAATGCTTAGGTTGTGGTGATGAGGATATAATAAATTTAATCTTCTTTGAACGTTTACCAAACCAATGCCACTGGCTTTGTCTTTTATTTCAACAGACGAAGGATCGTACTTATTGGTAACGGTAAACTGAAGTAGGTTTTTTTCCGCTTTCAGGTCAATGTCAATCTGTGCCTGTTCTATCATTCCCGTGCCGTGTTTAAAAGCATTCTCAACAAAGGGTATCAGCAACATGGGTTCAATATCATATAATTTATCAGCGGTGTGCATGGTAACATTGATGATTACCTTTTTACTAAAGCGTTGTTGCTGCAGGTCAATATAACTTTGCAGGTATTCCGTTTCTTTTTCAAGCGATACTTTTTCTTCATCCGTTTCGTACAGCATATACCTCATTAAAGAAGATAATTTAATGAGGGATGGTTCAAGCAAATCAGATTGTTTGCGGGCCAGTGCCACCATATTGTTAAGCACATTAAACATAAAGTGCGGACTAACCTGCGAACGTAAAAGAGATAACTCTGTTTTAAGATATTCGTTTTCTTTTTCTTTTACCAGGTTATCAGCAATTATTTTATCCCGGATGGTTTTGTATGCGATGCTGCATGCCAGTATAAACAAAAATATAAACGTGCAAAAAAACAGGTGTCTTCTAAACTCAAAAGATTGATCAACCTGTGTAAATGAAATCTTTATTAACCAATATAGCATTACATATATTGCAAAACTGCCGATGATTGAAAAAGGGTAAAGCGCATATTTTTTCTTATACAATAAACGAGGGATCAACAGCAAAGCATTCAGGTAAAAAAATCCTGTCAGCATCAGATCGCTGGTACGGAAAATGATAAAACTAACAGTAGGGTTTTGAGGCTCAGGATGAGAAGGCTGATTTGGATTATTTTGTGGCCGTAACAAATAGGGTAAAGAAAATAACAGCACCCAGGCTGCTATATGCAGCAACACAGTGATCCATTTTTTTGAATACCAGGCTTTATTCATTGCACCAAATTAGCAATACATTACAATATTATCTGTGATTGGTTAAATGTTGCGACGAAGCCGCATTTTTTTGCTACCAAAATGCTAAAAAGAACTGCGTTTTTGACCATTAATATTGTTATACCTGGAGTAGCTTTTCAGAAATTACCCGGTGAACAACTTTTACCTCGTAGCAATGACTGAGTTACCGGTTACATTTTTTTCAAAATTCTCAATAAGTTTCTTTGCATAAAAATGCTGTTCCTGAAATTAAAAATGGGAGCTGTTTTTTTATAAAATAAAAGAAATACACGTCATTGCTGAACTTGAGCAAGTGAACTATGCGGAGGTGCGCCTAAAATTTTAATATAGTTCTTTAAAACTAAAAACCAATATTAAGTTTATATTATCAATTTTAAATGTTTGTAACAGGTAGATTGTTTGATGACATGTTCCTGTAGCTTTGTAAAAAAAAGCCATGCTACCAAAAGAAAAATACCAACTTTTTACGGCTGAATATTACATGCAGGAAATATTTTCAGATGTGGTAACCAAAAGAAAAATTACCAAACACATTTCTGACATTAATGATACCATTTCGGATGAAGATATTAAAAATGTAAAAACAAATTTTGGCAGCGAATCCTCTTTGCATGAAAACCTCTCCGGTATCAGGAAAGAAAACAATAATTAATTTAACCCCACTTACATTTACACCTGAAGTACAGGATAAAGTGTGGATAAGGCGATGCAAAACTTTTGACACACTTTTAGAATGCATTAAAAGTTTTAAGGTGTTCACCCCAACGGAAAGTTGTTTAACTGCAATGACCCAGTGCCCACCAGATAACTATAAAAATGATAACCGTACTAAGGCAGCCTCCGCCTAATTTTTTTGCACCATATCCTGCAATAAGTGTTTTAAAGAGATTATTCATGTAATTTTTTTTTGGATAAATTATAAATGAGCCGGGTAATTTATGGATGAATAAAATTGTGTATTTTTTTACTCAAACGCTGTTTATTTGGCATCTTTTTTTATTGGAATTACCAATACCGGAACCTTGCTTAAATGCAAAACTTTTTCCGCCACATCTTCCATCAGTAATTTATCAAGACCGCGGCGGCTGTGAGATCCCATCACTATCATATCTGCCTGTTCGTTTTCAGCAGCTTCTACAATACTTTCTGCAAAACTTCCTTCTGCAATCAGCGTTTTAATACTTTCATTGCCTAAATGTTTTTTTGATTTTTCCAGAAATTCCAAAGCCATTGTTTTGATATTATCCTTCAAGGTATCGGTTAAGCCTGCATCAAAACTATCCATAAATCCGCTGAATCCCATGATGGGAGAATATTCCATTGATGAGTAATAAGCAGGTTCGGCTATAACATGCAGTAATATTATTTCATCATTCAATGCCGTTGCTATTTTGTATCCGGTTTCTGCAATCATTTCTGCAGATGGTTCGTAATCTAATGCAATCAGTACTTTTTTCATGTTTTAAATTTAGGTAAATAGTGAGGGTAAATTTTTTATTAATAATGTAATACTTATCTGATAGGAAGTGAAGACAATAAGAGTGCCAATCAAATAAAAAAGTAAAAGCTTTGTTCAGCAATCCAATATTTTAAAAAACTGGTTACCTGTTGCAATTTTTTATAAACGCAAAACTCTTATTCCAAAGCACCATATTTCCCCCGGCAAAATTATTTATGGTCATCATTTACTTCTATCCAATATCCATCAGGGTCCTGAAAAAAAATCTGCTTAATGCCATCTACTCTTGTGGTAACAGAAATTTTTGCTCCCACCCAGTCTTCATAAGGGATATGTTCCTTATCAAGCCGGTTGATAAATTCGCTCAGTGAAGGAACACTAAAACAAACATGGCAAAATTTGTCCCGGGGTGTACCTTTTTCTGCACCGCTTATAAGGTGAAGATTGCTGTTGCTGCTCACTTTTAACCAGGTATGTTTGCCATCGTGAAATGGCTCTGGCACTGAATCCAGTTGTATGATATTTTCATAAAACAAGGTACTTTTTTGCAGGTCAGATACATGGAGTGCTACATGGTTAAGCATTGTATCCTTTTTGGGAAGCAATGTTTTTAAACTAAAGCCACATATAATAATGGCCAATGGCAGGCCAATCAGTAATATTTTTTTCATGATACAAGTTAATAAAAGAAAAGGAATTTTATCAGGCATGAAACAGAAATCTCCGAAAAGCATGAAAGAAAATTACTTTATCAGTTCTGGTAACTTTTAATTTATCAGGCTTTTATCTTAATAAAGTTTTTGGAAACTTTGGGAAGAACGGCTGTTTAAAAATTTCATACATTCACTACATGAAGTATATTTTTTATTCCTGTTGA
>JAYUBR010000223.1:0-7459 GCA_043740775.1 Ferruginibacter sp.
AAAAATAATGAAAATAGAAATGCCCTGTTTTTTGAACAGGGCATTTCTATTAAAAAGTTTTTGCATTTTACTCAACTGTTGACACTTTCAAAATATTGGTGGGTAAATGTTTATCAATAGGTGTACTGCCTGTATTTACAACAATGTCTCCTGGTTTAAGAAAACCCCTTTCTTTCAAAATATTTATCTGGTCCATGAAAATATCATCCAGACTCTCTTCTTCTGCATAATAAATGGGCCTTACACCCCAGCTTAAACTTAGCTGGTTGATCAGTGTTTTTTCTTTACTGAAAATATACAGTGGCGCTTTAGGACGGTAACTGCTCAGCATAAAACCAGTGTAACCACTTTGAGTCATTCCTATCAGTGCTTTTGCATTTACATCTTTGGCCATTTTACAGGCACTTGCGCATAAGGCATCGCTCAACAAAGAAGGGGAGTGCTGCTGGGGTGTTAAAATATCATCCCTGTCATAATCATACAAGGTTCCTTCTACCTGTAAAATAATCTTGCTCATCATTTCCACTACAAGCGTAGGATACTGGCCCATGGCGGTTTCTCCACTCAACATTACTGCATCTGCGCCTTCTAAAACCGCATTGGCAACATCTGTTACTTCACTGCGGTTTGGTTTGGTTCGTTCCATCATACTTTCCATCATCTGTGTAGCAACAATTACAGGTTTTGCCCGGTGCATACATTTTCGGATAATTTCTTTTTGAATGATCGGAACCTGTTCTACCGGAACTTCCACACCCAGATCGCCACGGGCAACCATGATACCATCGCTTTCAACAATAATATTGCGGATATTTTTTAAGGCTTCAGGCATTTCTATTTTGGAAATAACTTTTGCCTTACTTTTTTGTGCACGGATGCGTTTTTTAAGGTCAATGATATCATCGGCATGGCGAACGAACGATAATGCTATCCAGTCTAAATCCTGCCTGATGATAAAATCAAGATCTGCAATATCTTTTTCTGTAAGTGAAGGCATGGTCAATGCAGAGTCGGGAAGATTTACGCCTTTTTTAGGAAACAATATCCCACCCAGTGTTACGGAAATTCTAACCTCTTTATCATTTAATATTTCTTCAACTTTCACTTCCATTTTACCATCATCCAAAAATATACGTTCACCTACTTTTACATCTTTGGCAAGGTTGGCATAACTAACGTAAATTTTTTCTTTTGTACCAATAATTTTTTCGGTAGTAAAAATAAACTGGCTGCCATCCTTTAATTCAATCTGGCCGTTTTCCAGTTCACCTACCCGTAATTTTGGTCCCTGCAAATCTCCCAAAATAGCAATATTATAAGGTTCCTTGCGGTTGATTTCTCTTATAAAATCAATGATCATTTTTTTATCCTCGTAGGCTCCATGAGAGAAGTTTAACCGAAAAACATTAACGCCAGCTTTTACAAGGTCTAATAACTTTTCGTAGGTAGAACAGGCTGGTCCTACAGTGGCAACAATCTTGGTTCTTTTGATGGTGTGTTGAAAACCTGCTTCTTTATCCATTTCAGCATGTAGGTATTTACCTAAGTTTTTGCTCATTAGTTTTTATTTATTTTCAAATTGTCAAGTGAATCGAGTACCGCAATATGCTTAAAATATTCAGGCTTGTGCGGTTATGCCGCTCTTTAATCAGCTCGCCAGTATCTTTACTATTTTCATCCATTCTTCACTGATGCGCTGTTTCTTTTTTACGGCTTCGTTTAATGGCGTATAGTGCATACGGTTATTGACCATGCCTACAAAAACATTGAATTTTCCTTCCATTAAACATTCAACTGCAGAGTAGCCCATACGGCTTGCAATCAGCCTGTCGAAACAAGTGGGTGAACCGCCTCTTTGTATATGTCCCAAAATACAAACTCTTACATCCTGGATGGGCAACCGTGCTTTTATAATTTTTGCAATTTCGTCAGCACCCCCAAACTCATCGCCTTCGGCAACAACAATCAGATTTACTAATTTATGCCTTCTTTCTTTTTCGGCTAATTGTTTAATAACTTCTTCAATATCTGTTTTGCGTTCCGGAATCAATACATTTTCAGCACCCGTGGCAATACCACTGTGCAGGGCTATGTATCCCGCATCCCTGCCCATTACTTCTATTATAAATAAGCGGTCATGTGCATCTGCAGTATCCCTTATTTTATCAATGGCTTCAACAGCAGTATTTACGGCAGTATCAAAGCCAATGGTAAAATCTGTACCGGCAATATCTTTATCAATGGTACCAGGCAAGCCTACACAAGGAATATCATATTCATTGCTGAATGTTTGTGCACCCCTGAAACTGCCATCGCCACCAATAATTACCAGCCCGTTAATACCCAGCTTTGTTAAATTATCATACGCTTTTTTTCTTCCTTCCGGCGTAAAAAATTCTTTGCAACGGGAAGTTTTTAAAATAGTGCCCCCTCTTTGAATAATATTGGCAACACTTCTGCTTTCCATTTTGTAAATATCATTTTCTACCATTCCGGTATAACCACGAACAATGCCAAATACTTCCAGCCCATAGTAAATTCCTGTTCGTACCACCGCCCTTATGCAGGCATTCATTCCCGGGGCATCGCCACCGGAGGTAAGTACTCCAATCTTAGTAACCTTTTTTTTCATATCTAAAAAAAACACTTTTTAATTAAAAAACTTCCAACTCTTCTCTTATTTTAACAATAACTATATAAATTTTTACCAAAGGTTTCAAAAATAAGCATTTAAAATTAATCGGAAAATTCCTAATGTCTTATTGTAGTTAATTGATATTTATTGAACTCCTTTTAGATAATGTTCCTTCATGATGTTAAATATCTTTTCTTTTAAAAAAGGCGCCTTTAAACCTTCTGATGAAACTGCCGGTAAAAAATACATTTGTAACCTGGTTGGCCATAAATAAAAACCTTTGTTTGCAGGCATTGCTTTTTTAGTGCCAAAAATTATACAGGGTATCACTTCTTTTTTAGTGTCAATGGCGAGTTTAAATGCCCCGTCAAAAAATGGTTTTAATGGTTCATCAGTGCGGTTACGGGTACCTTCAGGGTAAATACACATGTGCATATTATTTTGCAGGACTTCTCTCATATCCTCAAAACTTTTTAACCTGCTTTTGTTGTCGCCTCTGTCCACCAGCACCGATCCTCTTTTATAAAACCAACCAAAAATGGGCACTTTGGCAAAGGAAGCTTTGGCAATAGTTTTATTGCCGCCAGGTATAAATGGGGCTGATAAAGGAACATCCAGCAATGCATTGTGATTATACACTACTACATAAGTGTGTCCTTTTTTAAAATTTTCTTTTCCTTTAATGATGGCGGGGCAGCCAATCATCCTTAACCATGTCCACATCCATACCCTGGATACGGCTATAAAATAATCCTGCCCTTTTGGCCCCGGAATTAAATACGATAACATGGAAGGAATAAAGATAATAAGGAAGGTGATCACAAAACTAACCAATCCCCAAAAAGCCCATATTCTTGCAAAAATAGTACGGCAAACATCTTTAAAGGAGGCAGTTGTTGGCTGTGAAGAATAGTTATCTGAATTGGTCAACGATTGGTATATTTTCTGAGCTGCTTTACAAAACAGGGTTCAGGGTGACAATAATTTCCAGTTAATTGGAGTCAGGCCTTGGTCAGTTAATAACTCATTTGTTTTTGAAAAATGTTTACAACCAAAAAAACCTTTGTCCGCACTAAAAGGAGAAGGATGTGCTGCTTTTAGAACAAAATGTTTGGTTTCGTCTATTAGTATCTGTTTCTCTTGGGCAAATTTACCCCATAAAAGAAATATTATCCCTTTTTTTTCATCAGATATTTTTGTTATGACAGTATCGGTAAAATTCATCCAGCCAATTTTAGCATTACTGGCGGGTTCATTTGCCCTTACCGTTAAGATGGCGTTTAATAAAAGAACGCCCTGGTCGGCCCATCTGGTAAGGTTTCCATAACCTTCCGGCATGGCAATGCCGAGGTCTTTTTGAATTTCTTTAAAAATATTTACCAGCGAGGGCGGGGGTTTTATACCAGCCGGGACACTAAAACTAAGCCCATGTGCCTGCCCGGGGTTATGGTAGGGATCTTGCCCAAGTATTACCACTTTTACTTTATTAAAAGGGGTATGATTAAAGGCATTGAATATTAAAGGGCCAGGCGGATAAATGATTTTGCCGGCATTCTTTTCAATTTTTAAAAAAGTAACAATCTCTAAAAAATAGGATTTGGTAAATTCGCTTTTAAGCACTTCGTTCCAGGAAGATTCAATTTTTACATCCATGCAAAAGTTTTTATAAAATTACAAAAGCAGGGTTAATTAAATGTATCAAAAGAAAGCCATTGCTTTTATACATAGGAATAAAAAAATCCCATCATATTAACAACGGGATTTTTTTCTGCGGGGAAGTATTAACCCTCCTGCAATTATTAGTTGAAATTTTAATTTTTTTGTGGAGGAGCTGGAGGAGGGGGAGGGCCTGGTTGACCTGGAGGACCAAAATCATGTATCACAGGGATCTTACTTTTTGTATCCGGCATGGCCGATCCGTGATGGCAGGTATAACAAGTAACAACCATCAGTGAATCACCAATAAGTGGTTTCTGAACTTTGAAATTTTCTTTATTCATTTGAAGTACCATTCTCATCATATCTCGGGCAATGTCTTTTTTTGGATTGGCATCGCTCGCAAAATCAGGATGGTCTGCACCGGGTTCTTTTGCATGACAATAATCACAGTGTACCCGAAGCGCATCGCCAAACTGCACATCCATAATATCATGCAAAGCCTCCTTGCTGATATCCTGCGGCAATATTTTAAGATTTTTGTACATAGTCGGGCGTACAGGTGCAGTAGTGCCAGCTACACCAAGGATAACAATAACAACCATTGTCATCATCACCATTAGTTTTCGGTTTACCTGTAGAAATAATTTTTTCATAAATGTTTTTTAGTAAATCGTTTTCATAAAGATAAAGGATGAGTTGTAATCAAAGAATTTTTTTTTGAGTACCGGTAAATTGAGTTGCAAAAAAAAGCGGTAAATATTGCCGGTAAAACTTTATATGGCTCAGGTAGAATTACACTTCTTTCAAAAAAGTAAAAACGCAACATGCATTTTTACTTTTTAATGTGATAACTTTAAAACAATTAATTCATCTTTTACATTTTCACCTCCATTAATTTATGGATATTTGCACGGTAAAAGGTGATCATTGCATGGATGCAAAAAAATAAAATGAACATGAAAATAATTTCCTTCGGTATTGCAAAAGAAATAACCGGCGCTCTTTTTATTGATTTTGATGCAGGTGAAAACCCGGTAAGTATCGCTGAATTGAAAAAAAATCTTTTTATCAGATATCCTGGTTTAAAGAATTTAGCAACACTGTCTGTTGCCGTCAATAATGAGTATGGCACCAACGAAACAATGGTAGGGAATGAAGATGAGGTGGCTCTGATTCCGCCCGTTAGCGGAGGATAAGTACACAATGATTAAAAGTATCCTCCAATAATTACCAAAAAATGATAACAGAATTACTATATAAAGAAACAGGATGCTGATAGATAATCACAACAGGGTTATTAGTTACTTACGTTTGTCCGTTACGGATAACTGTAACATGCGTTGCCAGTATTGTATGCCGGCAGAAGGGATCGCTTTCTCCCAAAACAAAGAACTATTGTCGTGGGATGAAATGGTTTTACTGGCTTCAACCTTTATTGAACTGGGTATAAAAAAAATCCGAATCACCGGCGGTGAACCGTTTGTACGAAAAGGGTTGATGGAATTTTTACACCGGCTGGCTGCCGTTGAAGGCCTGGAAGATATTTCGATCACTACCAATGCGACATTAATTGGCGATCATATTGTCGCATTAAAAGCGTTGGGTATTCTCAATATCAATGTTAGTATGGATAGCCTGGATAAGGCAAAATTTACTGACATTACCCGCCGTGATTACCATGATGTAGTGTACAATAATGTTCTGCAATTGCTGCAAAAAGGTTTTAATGTAAAGATAAATTGCGTAGTAATGAATGGAATTAATACTGATGATATTATTCCATTTATCAACTTTGCACATGAGCATAATAGCGCTGTTCGTTTTTTAGAAGAAATGCCTTTTAATGGTCACAGTAAAAGTTTTGACAGGCTGGAGTGGGATTATCTGAAGATTATGGGGCATATTCAAAAAGAGTTTCCACAAATACAACGCCTCACCGATGCCGCCGGTTCTACTTCTGAAAATTATACTATTCAAAACCGAAGGGGTTCATTCGGTATTATCCCTTCTTTTTCCAGAACATTTTGTGGTACCTGTAACCGTATAAGGGTTTCTGCCAAGGGCGAATTACAAACTTGTTTGTACACCAACGAAAGTATATCTTTTAAAAAATTGCTGCAACAAAATCCCCACCCGGATTTAATAAAACCATTAATTTTAAAAGCCATCAAAAGCCGGTTTAAAGATGGTTTTGAAGCGGAGGAAAAAAACGAACTTAAAAAATCAATGTCATTAATAGGCGGATGAAAAAAAGCGGCAAAATATTATCGCATCTTAATAAAGAGGGCAATCCACAAATGGTGGATGTATCTGAAAAAAAAATTACTACCCGTACCGCAACCGCACAATCGCAGGTACAATTTCCTCCGGTTATATTTGAGCAGTTGACACAAAATAATTTTTTGAGCAGTAAGGGCAGCATTTTTGCTACTGCCATTATTGCCGGTACAATGGCGGCCAAACGTACAGCGGATATGATCCCTCTTTGCCATCCATTGTCTTTATCCCAAATTGTAATTGATATTGAAAAAGGGACAAATTTGCTGTTGATAAAGGCCACTGTTAAATGCGAAGGTAAAACCGGTGTGGAAATGGAAGCCTTAACAGCAGCGGCTATTGCGGCATTAACGGTATACGATATGTGCAAAGCGTTGTCACATGAAATCGTAATAACACAAACCAGGTTGCTGAAAAAAAAAGGAGGTAAGAGTGATTTTAAAAACTGAATTATATGGGTTAATTCTGGCCGGTGGTAAAAGCAGCAGAATGAGCACCGACAAAGGCGAATTGCAATATCATGCGGCTATAAGTCAACGTAGTTTTTTATATCAATTGCTAAAAAAATATTGCACAAAAACTTTTATAAGCTGTAGGGCCGGCCAGGTTGATAATTTACAAAAAGATGAAGCATACATTGCCGATGAAAATTTATACAAAGGCCCGCTGAATGGAATTTTATCAGCTTATCATTTGTATCCTGATAAAGCCTGGCTGGTGGTAGCAGTAGATTTGCCCCACCTGGCAGATACAACAATAGCCGCCTTAATAAACCAGCGTGATGATTTAAAACCAGCCACCGCTTATGCAACACAGGCATCAAAAATACCGGAGCCATTAATTGCAATATGGGAGCAAACAGCTTTGGCAGAAGCTGAAAAATATATA
>JAYUBR010000224.1:0-7456 GCA_043740775.1 Ferruginibacter sp.
CAGGAAAAACAGCGATTGTAACCGGAGCTGCCCGTGGTATCGGCGAAGGCATTGCATTAAAATTTGCAGAACAGGGAGCATCCGTTGCATTTACTTATGTTAGTGACAACAGTACTGAAAAAGCAACAGCGCTGGAAGCAAAACTAATTGCGTTGGGCGTTAAAGCAAAGGCTTATCAAACCAATGCCTGTGATTACGCGGCCTGTGAAATTTTTGTAAATGATGTATTGAAAGAGTTTGGACAAATAGACATTTGTGTAAACAATGCCGGTATATCAAAAGACAATTTATTGCTGCGCATGACGCCGGAACAATGGGACGATGTAATGCAAACCAATTTGAAAAGTGTTTTTAACATGACCAAACAGGTGATACGCCCGATGATGAAAGCAAAGAGCGGCAGCATCATCAACATGAGCAGCGTTATTGGTGAAATGGGCAATGCGGGGCAAAGCAGTTATGCGGCCAGCAAAGCAGGTGTTATTGGCTTTACAAAAAGCATTGCCAAAGAACTGGGGAGCCGCAATATCCGTTGCAATGCCATCGCTCCGGGCTTTGTTGAAACGGATATGACCAGTTATTTAAAAGAAGGCAAAAGTGCCGATAAATACAAAGCCGGCATTCCGTTGGGCAGGTTTGGTACCACCGAAGATATTGCCAATGTAACCTTGTTTTTGGCCAGCGAACAAAGCAATTATGTTACCGGCCAGGTCATCAGCGTTTGTGGCGGACTGAATATTTAATTGTAAGTTTCCTGTCATAAAATTGTTAATTATTTTAACAGGCGCAACATCCTATCTGTTGGGTCAATACATTTGCAATCTTGAAGCTATCTAAAAATATTGTCACCGCTTTTTTAATACTTGTAATGATATTGCAACTGCTGCCCGTAAAGCAGGCGGTAAAGTATTTTTTAATTGACAACCAAACGGTAGAAGAAGTTTTACATGTAGAAAAAGGCGCAACGAAAAACCTACAGCTTTTAGATGAAGATCATAAATACATGCCCGCCCTTGACGACGGGTCGCATCATTTTTCTATTCTCAACAAAAGTTATCCTTTTCATTCCGCAGTAATAATCCCTCCGTTTCATACTTCCGATATACCTACGCCGCCGCCGGACATCGCTTAAATAATTTGTTTAGGGCTGTTAAGACGTTTAGGCGTTTTATCGAATTGTAAAAAACGTCTAAACGCCTTAACGGCAATTCTATACTTCTCTTTTTATTTTAAATGAATAGCCTGCTGCAGCCTTCTTTTACAGGCCTGCCAGCAACTTCATTCTCCTGTTTATTCATCTTTATTCATCAATTTATTTTTTAGTATGAAAAAGTTTTTTCAAAATAGTGTGTCAGATTTTTCGGCATCCATTGTAGTATTATTGGTGGCATTGCCGCTTTGCCTCGGCATTGCACTGGGTTCGGGCGCACCTTTGTTTAGCGGCATTATTGCCGGGGTTATTGGCGGCATTGTAGTAGGTTTTGCAAGTGGTTCGCAGCTAAGCGTAAGTGGGCCGGCTGCGGGTCTTACGGTAATTGTTGCCACCGCCATTTTTAAACTGCAGGTATTTGAAGCCTTTTTACTGGCAGTGGTTATTGCCGGCTTATTGCAGATTATACTGGGGTTTATCAAGGCTGGCGTGATAGGCGATTATATTCCCAATTCGGTTATCAAAGGCATGCTGGCCGCCATTGGATTGATTTTAATTTTAAAACAGTTTCCACATTTGGTGGGCTATGATGCGGACTTTGCCGGTGATGAAAGTTTTAACCAGGGCAATAATGAAAATACTTTTTCCGGAATTTTAAGTGCGGTTAATTTTATCACTCCTTCTGCAATTGTAATTGGAGCCGTATCGCTGCTGATATTAATTTGCTGGGAACAAAAATTTATGAAAACCCAACCATGGTTGAAGGGTATTCCTGGTCCGTTAGTTGTAGTGCTGGCGGGCACTTTTATCAACGAAGCTTTTAAAATATACCAGCCAGGTTATGCATTGGAAACAAAGCACCTTGTTGCCTTGCCCATTGCAGCAAGTATAGGAGATTTTATTTCTTTCTTTACCTTTCCTCAACTGCAATATTTAAAAAGCCCAGACGTATGGATCACGGGAATCACCATTGCCATTGTTGCCAGCCTGGAAACATTGCTTGGTTTAGAAGCAGTAGATAAACTTGATCCGTTAAAAAGAGTATCCCCCACCAACAGGGAACTGAAAGCACAGGGTATAGGAAATATTGTTTCAGGTTTGCTGGGAGGATTGCCGCTTACCTCTGTGGTGGTAAGAAGCTCAGCCAATGTAAATGCGGGCGCCAAAACAAAAATGTCGGCCATTTTACATGGCTGCTTTTTGCTGTTATGTGTAGCCTTTATTCCTTTTATTTTAAATAAAATTCCTTTATCGGCGCTGGCTGCCATTCTTATTTTTACCGGATACAAACTGGCGAAGGTTTCGTTGTTTAAAGAATTTTATCAAAAAGGCTGGGATCAGTTTATGCCCTTTGTAATCACCATCGCGGCTATCCTGATGACGGATCTTTTAAAAGGAATTATCGTCGGCATTGGCGTAGGTTTGTTTTTTATGATACGCAGCAATTTCCGCTCGTCTGTTTTTATTGTAAACGACAACAATAAATATTTGTTCCGGTTAAGAAAAGATGTATCCTTTTTAAATAAACCCATCGTTAAAAAAAAGCTGGAGGAAGTGCCTGCAAATGCTTATGTATTGATAGATGCAACCAGGGCCGATTTTATTGATAAGGATGTAATAGAAGAAATCAATAATTTTATGCTCCATGCTCATTTAAAAAATATTAAAACAGAAATTAAAAAGAGCGAACACAAACCTTTTCACTTATTATTCAACAACTCAACATTCAATTAATATTTATGCAGACATACGAAAAATTATTGCTCGAAAATAAAGCCTGGGCGCTGGAAAGGCTGGAAGACGACCCGGATTTTTTTAAGCGCCTTTCGGATTTACAAACACCCGAATTTTTATGGATTGGTTGCAGCGACAGCCGGGTGCCTGCAAATGAAATTACCAATACCCAGCCCGGCGAAATTTTTGTACACCGTAATATTGCCAACCTGGTAATACATACTGATGTGAACCTGCTGAGTGTTTTAGACTACGCAGTGGTACACTTAAAAGTAAAACATGTAATTGTTTGTGGCCATTATGGTTGTGGTGGTATTAAAGCCGCCATGAGCAATACAAGTTATAGCCAGGTATTAAACATGTGGCTTAGAAATATTAAAGATGTTTACCGCCACAACCGGGAAGAATTGAACAATATAACTGATGGGGACTTACGTACAGACCGGCTTACAGAGTTAAGTGTGATAGAACAAGTACAGCGGCTTGCCAAGACATCCATCATTCAGAAAGCATGGAAGGAAAGAGATGCTCCCGATTTGCATGGCTGGGTATATGGTTTAAAAGATGGTTTAATAAACCCGGTTTTTGAAATGAAGGCCAACACAGCGCTTGATCCTTTGTACGAGTATCATAATCTTTAAAAATTATAGCAACACCCCGGTCTGACCTTCGGTACCGACCGGTGGGCGACTTCATGCCGGTCGGTACCGAAGGTCAGACCGGTAAAAAAACGGCAGGATCATTAACCCTGCCGTTTTCTTTTACACAGGTAACTATGCCATAAAATATAAGCTGCAATAGTTTGATAAGGTTTCCATTTTTCTGCAATCAAGGCGATTGCTTCTTTGGTTGTGTGTTTTGGCAAAGTTTTGATTTCTTTTACACTTGTAAGCAAAGCAATATCTCCCAAGGGAAATACATTACAACGATGCAATACCATCATTAAATAAATATCGCTGCTCCAGTTACCAAGACCTTTTATTTTTATGAGCGTTGTTTTTACTGCATCATTGTCCATTGAATTTAATTCGACCAGGTTAAGTTGTCCGCTGATTATTTCACCGGCGAGGTGTTTGGCATAACCTGTCTTCTGTCTGCTGAAATAACAGGCTTTCAATTCTTCATCTGATAATGCCAATAAATTTTGTGGAGTTATTTCAATGATCTTTTCTTTCAACTTTTTCAATGCTCCCAATGCACTGGCCAATGATACCTGCTGCTCTAAAATAATGTGTACGAGTGTTTCAAAAGTTGCTGCTCTTGTCCAAAGTGGGGGATAGCCATACTGTTGAATAACCAGTTGCAAATCGGGGTCTTTTAATGCAAGTACATCACAAAGCGATGTAAAATTCTTTTTAGTAAATGAAAGCATGGTAAAGCGAATACTACAAAGGATTTTGTAAAGCAGCCTGTTTTATTGCAGGCTTAAAATGACAAATACTTTTTACATAAATCAATTCGTGTAATCAGTAAAAATTCATGTAATCACTATTGCGACATAACGTCTTTTTAAATTTTTGCTCTAAATTTTTCAATGGCTTTTTTGGTAAATGCACTCAATGCCAGTTTGCCGCTGATAGTTGCTCTTTCTCTCAATAGTTCATCCCAGTGGGCTGTTCCCTGCCATAACATTTTTTTCATTTCCGCCATTGCTGTGGGGTTGCTGTGGGCCAAATGATTGGCCAGACGAAAGATTGATTCATCCATATTCTCCACCGTTTCGTGTACTTCTGCATACATGCCTTTTCTTTTTGCCCATTCGCTGTTGCGCCACATAGTGGCGTCCATTGCCAGTGCGCTAAATGCGGCAGTGCCAATCTTGCGTTCCACTGCGGGCCCTATTACAAATGGGCCGATGCCCATTTCCAGTTCACTTAATTTTATTTCAGCACTGGTTAATGCAATGGCATAATCTACTGCTGCTGCAAGGCCTACGCCACCGCCAACGCACCTGCCTTGTATCCGGCCAATTACAAATTTGGGGCATTTGCTTATAGCGTTGATTACATTGGCAAAACCGCTGAAAAAATGTATTCCCTCTGCTTCATTTTTTACAGACGCCAGTTCATCAAAACTTGCCCCGGCACAAAAAGATTTGTCTCCGCCACTTTTTAAAACAATCACTTTTGTTTCTTCGTGTGTGCCGGCAAAATGAATTTCTTTTGCCAGTTCTGCTAAAATTTTATTGGGAAGGGAATTAGCTTTAGGATGAAAAAATTCAATGGTTGTAACGCCTTGGTGGGTTTCTATTTTTATATACCCTTCTTTTACTTCCTGTATCATGGTTATTATTTTATAAATTAATGTTGCTTATCATTCAAAATTGTTACCCTTATTTAAGCTGTATAAATTATTTAAGCAGGTCAATATTTCCTTTGTAATAAAAACAGGTTTAGGCTAATGCGTACAATCGTATTTATTACACAATGTAAAACAAAAAAGCAAGTCATTAAAGCTTGCTTTTTATAATTATTTCTAAAATAAATTTACCTCGTGTCGTTAATTACCTGTTTATCCTGGGTTCAATTTCGTTGCATAACCCATCAAAAATATTTTCTACGCCACCTTCCCCTTTTACCAATACTACCTTGTCAAACCTTTTATAGTAATCTGCTACCGCTGCTGTTTTGCTATTGTATTCCGCAATTCTTGCCCTTATTACTGCTTCGTTATTGTCATCGCTTCTTCCGCTTGTTTCTCCTCTTTTAACCAGCCGTTTAACCAACTCTTCTTCACTTACATCCAGTGCAAGCATTACTGCAATAGCTGTTTTTTTCAGGTCCAGTAATTTGTCCAATGCTTCTGCCTGTTTATCCGTGCGGGGAAAGCCATCAAATAAAAATCCTTTGGCCTGCGGGTTGTTATCCAGTGCAGAGCTGATCATTCCAATCACCACTTCATCCGGAACCAGTTGCCCTTTATCCATTATTTTTTTTGCTTCCATACCCAAGGGGGTTTGTTGCGAAATTTCACCGCGGAGTAAATCGCCTGTGCTAAGATGTTTTAAACCATACCTGGCAATTAGTTTTTCACTTTGTGTACCTTTTCCGCTGCCGGGTGGGCCAAACAGTATTAAATTGAACATATATCTACTAAACTTGCGTGAATGACAAATATAATATAGGATGTTTAAAATCCGTTTAACATTTTCAATTAAGCATTGAAAACCGTCAACTATTTTACACATACCGTGATTAATTTTTAATAGTGCCGACAATATTTTTGCTGATTAAACAATATTTATAATAATTCCTTTACCACATTGTAAATCACTTTCGGTTTGCCCAATGTATAATAATGCAATACCGGAACGCCAAATTCTTTTAACTCTTTCGATTGCTGTACCAGCCATTCAGTACCTATCTGCTCCACGTCTTCGTCTGTTTTTGCAGCGGTAATTGCATTCGATAAATTGGTGGGTATATCTACATGAAATATTTTAGGTAAAATAGTCAGTTGCTTTTTATTGGTAATGGGTTTAAGGCCGGGAATAATTGGCACTGTAATACCCATGTCCCTGCAGTTTTGTACAAAGTCAAAAAATTTCTGGTTATTGAAAAACATTTGTGTCATGATATAATCAGCCCCGGCATCTACTTTTTCTTTTAAATGCAACATATCTGTTTCTAAATTCGGGGCTTCAAAATGTTTTTCAGGATAACCGGCAGTGCCAATACAAAAGTCCGGCTTGCCGCCATTTTTTATATCTTCTTCCTGGTAAATACCATTCTTTAAGTTTACCACCTGTTTTAACAGATCTACCGCATAGGCGTTGCCATTGGGCTCCGGTTCAAAATTGGCTTCGTTTTTCGCAGCATCCCCTCTTAATACCAGCACATTATCAATGCCTAAAAAATTAAGGTCAATCAGGGCGTCTTCAGTATCTCTTTTACTAAACCCGCCGCAGATTAAATGAGGCACAGTATCAATATTATAATGATTTTTTAACGCTGCACAAATAGCCACGGTGCCTGGTCTTTTACGCACTTCTACCTTCTCAAATGTACCATCTGCCTTTTTTTTAAACATGGTTTCACTGCGATGGTAGGTTACATTTATAAAGGATGGCTTGAACTCCATCAAAGGGTCTAAATGGTTATAGATGGACTGGATGGTTTTACCTTTTAGCGGTGGTAAAATTTCAAAAGATACAAGCGTTTTGGTTGCCTGCGAAATGTGCTCAGTAATTTTCATATTCTGTAAAATATCTGCAAACATAGTTAAGTACCAATAAAGCACAAACTGCTGTTAAATAAAAATGACCCACAGTGCTTATTTTGGTTTACGCTAATTTTGTTGCAAAACATACTATTTTGAGCCTGACTATTTATACAAAAAACCTGGTAAAAATTTATGGCAGCCGTACCGTTGTTGACAAGGTTTCCTTTAATGTAAAACAGGGTGAAATTGTTGGTTTGCTTGGGCCCAACGGCGCCGGTAAAACCACTTCGTTTTACCAGGTGGTAGGGTTAATAAAACCCGATGAAGGAGAAGTGTTTTTAAACGATATTAATATCACCAAACTGCCCATGTATAAAAGGGCAAAAATGGGCATCGGCTATTTACCCCAGG
>JAYUBR010000225.1:0-7452 GCA_043740775.1 Ferruginibacter sp.
AATGACGGGTTGGGAGCAGGCCAAAAGTGATTCGTGGATGGAGTCTAATTTTTTTACGTATGTGTTACTGAAGGAAGGCTACGATTACAAAAAGCTGGAGGCCAAATTGCCCGGCATGGTGGAGAAATATATGGGGCCACAAATATTGCAATCTATGGGCATGAGCCTGTCGCAGTTTCGTACCAAAGGCAACTCGTTGGGGTTTGCATTGCAGCCGCTTACCTCTATTCATTTGCATTCTCATACTACTTCTGAATTTGAACCAGGTGGCGATATGAAATATGTGTACATCTTCGGAGCTATTGCCGGTTTCATGTTACTGATTGCCTGTATTAATTTTATTAATCTTTCAACAGCAGGAGCTTCCAAAAGGGCGAAGGAAGTGGGTGTGCGGAAAGTAATGGGTTCAGAAAAATCAGATCTTATTAAACAGTTTTTAACGGAATCGGTGTTAGTCACTTTTAGCGCTGTACTGATTGCGTACATTTTTGTTCAACTGGCATTGCCCCTCTTCAATGATTTGTCTGGAAAAAAATTAAGCATCGGCTACAACATACAGCCAATGATCTTATTGATAGGGTTGGGGTTGTTGGTTGGTATACTGGCCGGCATTTATCCTGCATTTTTTCTTTCTTCTTTTAAACCAATTGCCGTATTAAAAGGCAGGATGAGTGCCAGCACAAAAAGTATTGGGCTCAGAAGTGGATTGGTAGTATTTCAGTTTTTTATTTCCGTTAGTCTCATCATTGGTACCATCATTGTTTTTCAGCAAATGAATTATATCCGCAATAAAAAACTGGGCTACAATAAAGAGCAACTGCTGGTGTTGCCGAATTCCTGGGCACTCAGGAAAAATGAAAAAGCATTTAAAGATCAGTTGCTAAAAGACAGCCGCATATCAAACATTACACTCTCCTGGTATAAACCAGCCGGGCCAAGCAACAGCAACAATGCATTTGCCTATCCTGAAGGGAAAGAAAACCAGGTGATGCGTACGCTGGAATACCATGTAGATGAGCAATACATCCCCACTTTCAAAATGCAGATGGCTGCGGGCAGAAATTTTTCAACCGAATTTAAAACAGATTCTTCCGCCATCATCATTAATGAATCGGCTGCCAAAGCATTTGGCTGGGGTACTGATGCTATCGGTAAAAAAATAACAAGGGAAAACAGCAGGCTGGGCCACAACTTTAATTACACTGTAATTGGCGTTGTAAAGGATTTTCATTTTAAATCATTGCATGAAGCCATCACTCCTTTGCTGATGGTATTGGAACCGGAGTCAGGTTTTATCATCAAAATAAAAACGGCGGATGTGGCAGGCTTGCTTAGCTCCATGAAACAAACCTGGAACAGCTTTGGCACGGATGAACCATTTACCTATGCCTTTATGGATGACCTGTATAACAAGACTTATATCGCCGAACAAAAAACCGGGCAGATATTAAACATCTTCGCCCTGTTGACCATATTTGTTGCCTGTCTTGGCCTGTTTGGTTTGGCAACATATACCGCCGAACAGCGTACCAAAGAAATCGGCATTAGAAAGGTATTGGGTGCAACTGTTACGCAGGTTACCAATATGCTCTCAAAAGAATTTCTCAAACTGGTTGCCATCGCATGCCTGATCGCATTTCCGTTGGCATGGTGGGCCATGAATAAGTGGCTGCAGGATTTTGTTTATAGAATTCAGATAAGCTGGTGGGTATTTTTGGTGGCCGGTGTTGCGGCATTGGCTGTTGCATTGCTCACGGTTAGTTTTCAAAGTATTAAGGCAGCGTTGATGAACCCGGTAAAGTCACTTAAAACTGAATAACAATCAGTCAATAACAATCATTCAATACAAATTCATGAAAGAAATTTTGATCGCAGTTATTTTTCTATTGCTACTCTGCACTTATGTAAATGCCCAAACTAATTTTTGGGATAGTCGCAATGCTTACTTCGGACAAAAAAAGCCGGGTGAAAAACCGGAGGTATTTGCCAAAGGGTTATTGGCTGATTCAGGAATTGTGTTGGGTAGGGTGGGCTTCTCCAACGATGGGAAAGAATTTTATTATACCTATGCAAGGCACTGTTCGACTCACGGGGATCGGGGGCAAAACAAAAACTGTTTAATGGTAAGCAATGGAAAAAGCCGGCAATTTTATTCAAAGATCTGGCTAACCCTGCACTCTCTGCTGATGGCAAACAGATGTTCCTCGGCGATACCAACAGCGAAGTTTGGGAAGCCCACAGAACAAATGATGGCTGGAGCGCACCTGTTGTAGTACATAATAAAATCTACGGACTTTATAATTTTCAGGCTACAAACAGTGGTGTTTATTATGCCGGCAGTAATGCCAATGCAGGAAGTAAAAAAGATTATAGCACCTATGATTTTTGTAAGTTCACTATTTTAAATGGCGATACGCTGGTTGAAAGTTTGGGAGCTCCGTTAAATACTGACCGTTTTGATGGCGATTTATTTGTTGCGCCTGATGAATCATTTATGATTATAAGTGCCAATGAAACGCCGACTTACGAATGTGAATTGTTTATCAGTTTCAGAAAGCCTGATTTAACATGGACCACTCCCAGAAGCCTTGGGGCAGCCATCAACAACGGCGCTGCCCATCGCTTTGGCCAATACGTTACCCCCGATAAAAAATACCTGATTTATACAAAGTGCACCAGCGAAAAAGACTGCAATTTTTACTGGCTTCGTTTTGATAAGCTGCTTGAAAAACTAAGAAAAGAAGCATTTCAATAGTTACATAATTTATTGCAGTCTTTATTTCCTGTTTACCCTATGTTGCACAGTCTACGGGTTTTTGTAACACGGCGTACTTTTTATAACATTTGCTGCAGGTGTACGGAATCAAACATGTACTGTTCATTTTCGCACACTTTTAATTTGCTGCTCTTTGAAATGCTTTACTGTAAAGGCTTTCAATAGTGGCACGGCTGTTGAGTTTTATAGCTCACAATTGATTTTTACTATGATAAAAAATTATTTTACAACTGCCTGGCGCAGCCTTCGCAAAAACAAGGGAAATGCTGTCATTAATATTACCGGCTTATCTGTAGGGATGACTGCTGCCGTGTTGATTTTATTGTGGGTACAAAACGAAATTCATTTTGATAATTTTCAACCGGATGCAAACAGGATTTACCGTTTGTCAACCAGCATTCCCGAAAACGATGGCGCATGGGAAACCACTCCCTTGCGGCTGGCAGATGCGGCTAAAAAAAACTTACCTGAAATAGAAACAATTGCCCGGTTGTTTGCAGACAATCAACCGGTGTTTCGCATTGGCGGAAACTTAGTGTACGAAAAAAAATGTGCCTATGTAGATGATGATTGGTTCAAATTGTTTCACTCCGATTTTATTGAAGGCAGCGCAGCATCTTTTGCCAATAATCCTTACAGCATCATACTCACCGAATCGGAGGCAAAAAAATATTTCGGCAACAAGCCTGTATTTGGAACGGTGATTCATGTTGATAGTATGGACTTCCAGGTGAAGGGCGTTGTAAAAGATGCGCCCGCTAATTCGAGTTTTCAATACAAGGCATTTTTACCCATGGCAGCGTTGCTGGCAAATCCCGACATCAGGATCAATGATGAAAACTGGGACAATTATAACTACATCACCTTTGTAAAATTAAAGGCTGGTTATACCACAGCAGCCACTTCAAAAAAACTGGCAGGTATTTTTCCAGGTAATGAAAAAGGTGCTATAAAAATCAGCATGGTTGCTTTAAAAGATATGCATTTTGAAAAGGGAATGCAGTCTTCCTCTTTTGTACATGGCAATTACAATACGGTGTACATTTTTTCAATACTGGCCTTTTTGCTGTTGCTGGTAGCATGCATCAATTATGTAAATCTTACTACAGCAAAAGCCAGCCTGCGGGCAAAAGAAGTAAGCATAAGAAAAATTTCCGGTGCAAAAAACATCCATCTTTTTTATCAGTTTATTGCAGAGTCTTTATTGGTTAGTTTTTTATCGGCGGCATGTACATTAATTATTGTTCGTGTGTGCCTGCCTGTATTCAATTCCGTTACTTACAAGGATTTCAGTCTGTCACTGGTATCGCCTGATCTTTGGATGATTATCGGTATTACCCTGTGTGTCGCCTTTGTTCTCAATAGTATTTATCCAGCCATTTTATTGTCGTCTTTTAAACCATTGAATGTTTTTAAAGGCATCACCATTTTAAAAGTAAAAGATAGTTATTTCAGAAAGGGACTGGTGGTTGTACAGTTTACCATTGCCGTTATATTGATTGCGTCTGCCATCATCATCTATCAACAGATGAAATTTACACAGCAGTCGAACCCTGGTTATAACAGGTCGCAGGTACTTGCGTTTGCTTTGCCGCCTAATGTTGGCGGTAACAATAAAGCACAGTTAATACAAACCATGCGACAGGAATTGCTTGTGCAAAAAAGTATACAAAGCGTAACCATCGCCAATCAACCCATTGTAAATATCGGCAGCTATTCAACCGGCAGCGTTGACTGGGCAGGTCACGATACCACTTTCAATCCTAAAATAGCACAACTGGTAACAGACGCCAATTTTCTGCACACGATGCAGTTGACAATGAAGGAAGGCCGCTGGCTGCAGGATGGTGAAGCAGATAAAAACAATGTAGTGTTAAACGAAACGGCGGTAAAGGAATTCAACATTCACCAGCCGGTTATTGGCCAGCGTTTTGCCTTCAAAGGAAGAACCGGCCAGGTGATTGGCGTTGTAAAAAACTTTAACTACAAAAGTACACATGATAAAATGGGGCCACTGGTAGCATTCAATGATCCCGAATGGTACCGGATTTTTATGGTACGTGTATCGTCCGGAAATATAAGCAGTGCGGTAGCCGCAGTTGAAAATGTCTGGAAAAAATTTGCGCCGGATAACCCCATTGAATATAGTTTTTTAGATGACAGTTTTAATGAATTGTATAAAGAAGATCAGCAGACATCTTTTTTGATATTGGTATTTGCCATTATCGCGGTAGTGATTTCATCCATGGGTTTGTTTGGGTTGGTAACATTTACGGCAGAGCAACGTATCAGGGAAATTGGTATCAGGAAAGTATTGGGCGCCACCGTTACCAGTATTACGTCGCTGCTGTCAAAAAACTTTGTAAAGCTTGTGTGTATCGCAATCATTATTGCAACGCCCATTGCTTTTTGGGCAATGAACAAATGGATACAAATTTTTGCTTACCGCATTGCTATGGTTTGGTGGATGTTTGCACTGGCAGGTTTGCTTGCTTTGTTGATAGCGGTTATTACAACTAGTCTTCAATCAATTAAAGCTGCATTGGCGAACCCGGTAAAAAGTTTAAAAAGTGAATAAGCTATAGTAAGCAAAAATCCGTACCAACAATTTATATGGCAAGTGTAAACATTTAAAAAATAAGAGTATGTTCAAAAATTATTTAAAGATTTCTTTCAGAAATTTTAGCAAGAACAAGGCCTTTACTTTTATCAATATTTTCGGGTTGGCTGTTGGCCTTACATCCTGCCTGTTGATTGTACTGTACATTTTTGACGAGCGTAGTTATGACAAATTTCAAAAAGATGGCGACAGGTTATTTCGCATTGCATCTGTAAACAATAAAGGAGAAACATGGGCGGCGACAGCAGCTCCACTGGCATTTGATTTAAAAAATAATTTGCCTGAAATTGAACAGGCAACGAGGCTGATGACTTTTCCTGACATTGCCAAGATGTTATTGAAATCTACTGAAGGTGAGCAAAAACAATTCTTTGAATCAAACGGGTATTATGTTGATTCCGTTTTTTTCCAGGTGCTTACTTATAACTTTATTTATGGTAATGGAATAACGGCTTTAGCAGATCCCAATAGCATGGTGATTTCAAAAGACATATCCAATAAGTTTTTTGGCGATGCCAACCCGGTTGGTAAATTGTTGTTGGTGAATACGCCGTTTGGAGAATTTAATTATACAGTTAAAGCAGTTTTTGACAACAGCAAATACAAGTCACATATTCCTGCCAGCTACTTTCTTTCAATGCGCAACAATGATATGTGGAACTGGGTTAAACAACAGACTTCATTAGTCGGCAACAATGTTTTTTTCACTTATGTAAAACTAAAAAATGGTACCGATCCGAAGTTGGCTGAGCAAAAGGTCCAAACGTTTTTCTACGCCCAGGCTGGCGCAGATATGAAGGCGGCTGGTTTTTCACAAAAGCTTTTTTTACAATCGGTTCCTGATATTTATTTGCACTCTTCCCTCGGCAACGAAATTGCTGCCAACGGAAACTTAACATATCTCTATATTCTCGGATCAATAGCGGCTTTTATCCTGCTGATTGCCTGTATTAACTTTATGAACCTGTCAACCGCACGCTCGCAAAAAAGAGCAAAAGAGGTGGGTGTAAGAAAAGTAATGGGTGCAGAAAGAAGTGCATTGATCTGGCAGTTTTTGGGGGAGTCTTTTATCATGTGCATCATGGCACTCATTGTAGCGCTGGTACTGATGAAAATACTGTTGCCCTATTTTAATGATGTTACTCAAAAACACATTGACCTGTTGAACTACCCTGCATTGTTGTATTGGATTGCCGGGCTTACCATACTAACAGGTTTATGTGCCGGTTTATATCCTGCGTTTTATCTCTCTGTTTTTAAACCCATCGCAGTTTTAAAAGGAAAGATGACCAATAGTTTTTCGGCCACCGCCATTCGCAAGGGACTTGTGATATTTCAATTTACGGTTTCTGTTTGCCTGGTTTTTGCTGCCATCGTTATCTGGAAACAGTTACATTTTATTAAAGACCAGCAATTGGGATTTAATAAAAACCAGCAATTGATTTTACCACTTGGGCAGGGCTATCTCAACAGCGAGCCCAATTACAGTACATTAAAAAATGAGTTGCAAAAGTATCCTGAAGTGGCATCTGTTACCGGTGGCTCTGCTTACCCCGGCATCGTTAATTTAAACGACATGCTTTTTTTCAATGAAGCCAAATCGAAGCAGGACAATGTAGATGTACAGCTTACAACAGTTGAAAATAACTATACTAAAAGCATAGGCTTTCAGCTTGTAAGTGGCCGGTCTTTCTCTAATGATTTTAATGATTCTGCCAGCATCATACTCAATGAACTGGCCACAAACCAATTGGGCTATGATGCCAATAATGCCGTTGGTAAAAAGATAAAATACGATGTAAATGGTTTTCATGGCGACCGGCAAATAGTGGGCGTAGTAAAAAATTTCAATTACGAAAGTCTGCATAATAAAATCAAGCCATGTGGTTTTGTTACCAATACTTTTGGTAACAAGTATGGGTACCTTATTGCCAGTCTTAACACAATAGATTATGCCGCTGCAATAAAAAAAATAAGTGCGACATGGAAGAATCTTCATCCGGGTATACCTTTTGAGTACTCATTTTTAGACCAGGATTTTCAACACAATTACGAA
>JAYUBR010000226.1:0-7442 GCA_043740775.1 Ferruginibacter sp.
CCTGCCCAGCGCCTGTTTATCGCCCTCCTTGATAGCAACTGACAAGCGGAGATCTTCTTCTGCCCCGGTGATTGTTTTTGTCATGATTAAAAAGTGATCCTTATTGCAAAAAAACTTGTCAGACTGCAAATATGCACACAATTATTTTATTAAGACCATATCGTTTTAAAAATTACCTGTATCAAATAAGCACAGATCATTTGTACTGCATAAAAAAGATCATACACTTCACAGCAGTGCTTTTACAATTGTTTCCCAGTCCTGCTTCCGTGTTCGGTGTCCTCACCAAACGACCTCAGGTTAGAATACTTCACTAAAATTTGTAAGTATTCCAAACTCGTCCACTTGTTGTTCATAAAAAATAGCGGAAGAAAATCTATACTCCGCAGGATGGTTGCACAAAAGCCAATGTGGTTGCAGCGGATTCAGAGGCATATATTCCAGTTTTTGTGTCAGCATCTCCAAACTCAATATCTTTATTGCCAGTGGATCCCTTAGCCTTATGTTATGTTGCCGGTCTGTTGCTATCACAATATAATTTTAGTGTCGGATCATTACCCGCTTTCATCTTGTTTACCAATGATTTTGCAGTGTATTTTTCAAAGCTGTTTTTTGGCAATTCTTTGCCTTTCATTTTTAGCTGCTCCCACAAAAGGTGAATATGATGGGGCATAATTACATAACCATATATCCGCACCAGCCCATTTTGTACCAGCCATTGCAAACTATTCATCACAATCATTTTATTATCGTCTGGTTTTAATAAGTGCTGCCACTTGCTGATGGTGATTGTCCAAAAATAGATTTCATTTAGCTCTGTGTACGAATTGCGATGGCCTTTATACTTAAAGTCTTTGAAGTCCATTTTTTATTTGTAAGATAATTCATTCTGGAAAAATGTCCTACTGGTTTACAGGCTGTGTTCGGTGAGGACACCGACCACGGGAGTAAAAGTTGATGATTTGCACATAGCTAAATCAATAACGTCCTACCCGATATGAAGCCAAATTGAAAAACAAAAAGTTGAAATACGGCTTCTGTCCGCCCCCATTTTGGCAAACCCCATGTTGTGCTTTCGTGCATTACTTCATTAATTTAGGCTAAGGCGATATTCCTCTTTTATATGTGTTATTAAAGTGTCAGCGTGATTTATACTTAGGCGTAAAAATGAATTATAGTCGTGAATGGAAGTTTCGAATGAACTTAACTGATTATTAAGTTTTTTAAGTTCCAATGGAGTGTAGTTCAGTAAAGTAAGCGGAGGCTGTCTATCAAGTATAGCAGCTATATAATTCTGTAGAGCAGTATCAGGAGCATATGGAAGGGCAGTCTCTCTTTTGGTCAGCCATTCAAAGTATTCAGAGTCAAAAAAATTAGAGGAATTTTTATCGAACTCTGTTTGTTTTTGGGCACATTCCGTCTCACTATATGTAACTGCAATAACCCATCTGTCATAATACTCCAAGATTTCATTTGTGAGGTTTTTATTCTCAATTAATCGCATCTTGCCAGAATTTTTCAATTGTGTAATAGCTCCTTGCTTAAAAAGGACAAATGACACCCCAGTTCTCTTTATTGAGAAATAATACATTTTGTTTGAATTGATTTTGTCACTTATAGCTGAGGCGATTTCATATCGCAGAGAATCCAGATACAAGGATTTAGATTGATTATATAAAAGTGCATGATTGGAGCGACTGGTATCAGCTTTTAAGTTCTCCAGTATTTGAGTTACATAACTATTTAACTCTTTTTTTCTAATTGCGTTTCTCTTATGTTTTCAGCAAAGAATCCCATTGTTACTGCAAGGAATATCATTAAGAATTCAAGAAAATATTCTTTCCATTTTTTTGGTTTATGATGCAGGTCAGGGTGATGATGTACTTCCATATTTTCAGTTTCTGGAATTGGTGTTATAATTTCTGTGTCATTAAGTGAAATAATTTTGTCTGAAAGATTTTCCGATTGAGGTATTATCGGGTTGTCTAAAGTGTCGTCATTTATATTGTCAGCCATTTAAATTTCTGTTTGTTGGTAAATTATTATAATGTTCGGTCGCACATCGTTCGTGCATTGCCGCAGGTGGGGGATTGATGTTGGTCAAGCCCGGAACGTCAAGCCGCATATTGATTTGATGTTGAAGTTACATAAAATGTTCAGAAATGCTGGTCATGCCCGGACTGAAGATGATTAGCGATAAAATGATGAAGAAATACTGGTCAGGCCCCACTTGTGGCAATGCAATGTTGTGCGTTCGTTTATCAATATCATGTTTATATTTATAAGTATGGATTTTCTTCACAGGGTTATTATTATTTTCCCTTTATGTTCTCCTTTATCAAAAATCCTGAATGCTTTTTGAATATCATCTCGCTTGTAAGGTCCATCTATCACAGATTTGATTTTGCCGGCTTCGAAAAGCTCGTTCATATATAATAGATCTTTGTTTGGCTTCAAGGTAACGAGTCGTATGTGCTTTTTACTGATCATGGAGATCCATGGCCCAAGAAATAAAGCCTGGAAAAGCCGGCCTATTGAGCCTCCAACGGTTACATAAACTCCTTTGCGACATAATGCACGGGTATAACCACCCATGCACCATGTACAATAACATAAATAGGTTTGGCAGATAATTGTGCAAATGCAGCAGGATAAATACCTGCCACAACAATCATTAAGAATAAGAACATGCAACGTTTCATTTAAAGGGATTTAAAGTTGAATGTATAATTGTAATTTTTATTTTTTCTGAATGTTTCTGATATCTCATAGCCGGAGCTATATTAAATGTACCTTTTTTATAGCACACTCATTTTTAAATTACCACCCACCAGCCCCTCCTCAAAAAAACTACGCAAGTCCGGCGAAGTTGTGGCTGGTACTGCACCCTTGCCGTTTTTTATTTTAGTAAGAACACCACTTGTGATACCAGGTTATTTACAAATGCAACAGTACATTTTACTTTTGCAGTGCGGCTTTTTGGTCCGACGATTTTTCTTTACGGAAGTTCTACATGCTGTTTGAAATAACCCTTTACGTCACTTTCCTAAACACTACATTCCTGGCCCTGCTGATGGAGATTTTAAAAAGCAACAGCTTGCTTTTTTTATTCCGTTCAAAATAAACCGGGCCTTCGGGTAAATCGAAAGCATCTTTATAGGAGGGTGTAAGGTTAAGTTCGCTATCGGGCCGCTGTTTAAAAAACAGGCTGTCATTTCTAATAATGATGTCGCACGGGGCCATCACTTCATCAGAATAATACCGCCCTGTAAACTCCTGTTGGCTGGCTTTTGGGGTGGTGGAAGAATCAACACGTTTGTATGTTATGCTGTCTTTGGTGGTGGTGATGAGCCTTGCATTTTTATCCTTTAAAAATTCTACAGTATTGCCATTGCCCAATAAAAATTTATTTTCAGCGATGGGCATGTAAGCGCCGTTTCTGCCGGATAGTTTATCACCACCCATAAACAATTTAAACCGCTGCCATCCCTTTCATTGCGGTACCAGCCTGCATACGCTGCCTGCTTTTCCGCTGACAATGAAACTTGCGGAGGATTGTTTTTTGCGGTGCCTTTTTTGGTGTTAGGCGCAAATAAATCAATGATGGCTTTTGCCAGGTTAAAAGTGTCACGGTCAAATTCGGATGTGTTGCTTAAAAATGCAATGGAGATATTTTGTGTAACGAGGTGTTGTAAATTAGCCCGATAACTTGCGGTGGCACCATTGTGTTGTATAACCGGCCAGCCATTGATGGAATCAATGAACAGGCCCGCCGCATAACCGTTGGCCCGGCCATTGTTGAGTGGCACTGTTTTTAATTGCCTTGCCAGCAATGAGGGGCTGAATAATTTTTCACCAAGATAAAACCGGTTCCAAGCAAGCAGGTCTTCTGCGGTGGTGAGGAGGCCGCCCGGGCCATACACATATTCGTTGGGCAAATCAGTAAAGTATTGTTGCCCTTCTTTGGAATAGGCAAACGCACGGTTGGGCACTATCTTTTTAAAATTGCTGCGCCATTGGGTATGGGGCATGCCGGCGGATTCAAAAATATATTTATTGGTAAAATCTTCCAGCGATATACCACTCACTTTTTGTACCAGCAACGCAAACAACAAATAGTTGGAATTGCTGTAAGAAAATTCATCACCCGGTTTAAAATTCAGGCTTTGCTGATGGGCGACAATATCAGCAGCATCTTCATTGCTGTAATTTTTTGTTTGTCTTGGCCGGCCTGTCAATGCAAACAAACTGCCCCAGTCTTTTAACCCACTGGCATGGTGCATCATTTGTTCAAGGGTAATCACGTTGCCATAATCGGGCAGCTCGGGAAAGTATTTTCTTATATCATCATTCATCGACAATTTACCCTGTTGCTCCAATAATAAAATAGCGGCGGCGGTAAATTGTTTGGATACAGAGCCCGCTTCTGTTAAACTGGTGGTGGTTAAAGGTATGGTATGTTCAAGATCAGCCATGCCCCAGGCTTTAGAAAAAATAACCTGGTTATTGCGGCTGATGGCCAGCATACAACCGGGGTTGGCAGGCTTATATCTTGCAAATAGTTGTTCAATTTTAGCCGTAGTATCCTGCCAGCTTTATGCATGTAAAGCAATCGCATAACAGTTAATCAACAATATAAGGAACAGCTTTTTCATACTTTAAATTGTGGGTGTTTAAATTTATTATACAAAGTACCGCAACACGATTGCCGGCAATCAATCAACTTTGTGAATGGTTTTATAATAGAATTTTTCGTGTATGATTTGTCCATTTAACCAATGTTGAACAGATACCTGCTTCAACATAAATTTACGGTCGTCATTATAAGTTACCAAAATTTCCCACTCACTAAAAACTATATTTTTCTCTTCGTCAACCGCCTTGTTAAGCAACTTACTTTCAACATTTTTCACTTTCTGCAAATTGCTTTTTTCTGTGGCAATGCAAACCATTTTACCCTTCCTTGGAGTATCTTCGTTTTCCTGCATTTCAATATCGCTGGCATAAAATATTTCCATAGCCTTTATGGTATCACCATTGATAATTAACTTATTTAGCGCATTTACTTTATTCTTCAAATCTGTCATAAGATTTCCAAAAGTTACATTCAGTATAGGTTTGAGTTAAGTTAAATAACAGGTAGTGTACAGCAATTGGAATTTATTTTGTAAACCCGCTATTACTGAAGGATGGAACCTTCATCAATACCATTTGGAGAATTCTTGTTTTTCGGCTGTATCAGTCTGTAAATTTTGCAGTTACTTCAAGCCGGTTATTGTCGGGGTCAAGCGTTTCAAATTCATAGTAACCGTCTCCGGTTTTTCTTGGTCCGCTTAAAATTGAAAAACCAACTTCTTTTAGCTGGGCTGCTTTTTCTTCCACTTCCTGCATCGTGTCTACCCCAAAAGCTAAATGAATAATTCCCTTGTGCTGTTTTACCACCGTATCGTTTAAGTTAGCTGGTATCCCCGGCATTGCCATAATTTCAAGCCTTGCGCCTGATTTAAAACTTATAAAATAACTATGAAATTGTTTTTTTTCATTGGTGTATTTATCATTGGAGATTCCATCAAAATATTTCGTGTAGAAGTCTTTTAGTTGTTCCGGTTTATCAGTCCAAATGGCAACATGTTCTAAAGTCATAGTAATTTTTTTGGGGGGCTTATTTTAAAGATATTGATGACAATATAGGTTGCTTTAAAAGTAACCCTCTGCTAATATATTCATGTATTGATCTTAAATTTTGTATGCCGGTTTCTATCGGATATCTCTTTCATTTTTTTTATTATCTCCTTTAATTTATCATGCGATATAACTTGTCCTATGTCAGGTTCTGTTAAACCACTTTAAGTTTTTTATACAAGTACTAATCTTTCAAGAAATGCTTCCAATTCAAATTCAATGGGAAGATCATTAACTATATCAATTACCTTCTCTCTTTTCATATTATATTGGTTTTAATAAAGTTAAGATTTTTTGGTGAATTTTAAGCTTCCACCTGGTGCTTTCATTCACATTAAATAAACATCTTACAAAAACATTTTTTTTAAATCTCCTCAACCGTACCTCTATTAAAAAATGCGGAACAATTGCTTTATCTCATAGCTTTATAACAACAGCGTGACAATGTATACCCAAATATTTTTCCTAAAATATATTTCGCTATTTTCGGTATTGATAACCCTTACACTATGCCGTTATTTCAACAATCTGTTGTAAAAAAATACCTGAACGATCTTGATAAGGCTGCACGCAAAACGCATGGCAGTTGTTTCAGCAACACTTTCACAATGCGGCTATACAACAGAATATACTGGATGCAAAAGAAGAAGAATACCAGGAAGGTTTTGTAAGATATCTGTTTGTAAATATCCTTGGCTTTACCTTAAAGCCGCAGCCTGGTTTTAACCTGGTGATGGAACAAAAATCTACCAGCGATGCTACCAAAAGTGATGGCGCCATACTTTCACCGCAAGGCGCTGTGGTGGCGGTGATAGAACTAAAAGATACCAGTACTGCCAACCTGGATAAGGTGGAGAAACAGGCTTTTGGTTATAAGCACCAGCACAAAGATTGCCGCTATGTTATTACCGCCAATTTTGAACAACTGCGTTTGTACATAAGCGATGCTACGGAGTACGAAAGCTTTAACCTTTTTACGTTAACCAAAGAAGCCTTTGCGCTGTTGTATTGCTGTCTGCAACAAACGGCTTTGCACAACGATGTGCCGCTGAAAATGAAACAGCAATCGCTGGCTGCGGAAGAAAACATCACCAAAAAACTGTATGCAGACTACAGCCTCTTTAAAAAGCAACTGTTTGCCAACATCACCGCATTAAACCCGCAGTACAACCAACTGGAACTGTTTAAAAAAACGCAGAAGCTGCTGGATCGTTTTCTGTTTATACTTTTTGCCGAAGACCGATTGTTGCTGCCACCCAACAGCATCCGCGAAATATTGCAGCAATGGGAGCAACTGAAAGAACTGGATCATTATGTGCCTTTGTACGAGCGGTTTAAAAAATACTTTGGGTATATGAACACTGGCCATGTGGGTAAGCAGCATGAAATATTTGCCTACAACGGCGGCCTGTTTGCGCCCGATGAAATATTAGACAACATCAGCGTAGAAGACCAGTTACTGTATGACAGTTGCAAGGGGCTGAGCAATTATGATTTTGAAAGCGAGGTGGATGTAAATATTCTCGGCCATATTTTTGAACACAGTCTTGGTGAAATTGAAGCCGTAGAACGGGAACTCCGGTCTCCCCTCTCCACCGGAGAGGGGCCGGGGGTGAGGCTAAGCAAGCGAAAAAAAGACGGCGTGTTTTATACGCCACGGTACATTACAAAATACATTGTTGAAAATACCGTGGGCCAGTTGTGTACCCAAAAAAAGACGGAGCTTGATATTGTTGAAGAAGCCTTTACGCCACAAAAAC
>JAYUBR010000227.1:0-2219 GCA_043740775.1 Ferruginibacter sp.
GCAAGTTACGATAGGTTTTTAAATGTTGGATTTTATATGAATGGCGGGTAGCAAATATTTTAGTTTGGTTTAAAAGATTAAGGACATAAGCATGGGATAACGTTGTGAAATTCAGGTTCAACCGAAACAGGCCTTGGCCTGTTCCTACAGGATTTCCTTTAAGGAACGGTTTGGAATTTTGGAACCTTTGCGTGAGGGATAGAAGCGGAAATCCTTTTTTGAGGAACAAAAAAAAGATTGGAGCGGATAGCCCGGCACCCTTGCGCAGCCTGGGAGACACGCCCAAACCTTTAAATTATATTTCAACCAAAAAGGGTATTCTGAAAATTGAGAATATTTTTACGCAGACAAAATACTTAGCGAATCAGTAATTACTGTATATACTTTTTCCAACTCTTCTTTTGTGATGCAGTATGGCGGCATGATGTACACCACATTGCCTAACGGGCGAAGGAATACGCCCTTGCTTAAATAGTATTCATAGGCTGTTTTTTTTACTGCATTGAAATAGGAACTGTCTTCAGTAGTATTTAATTCAATAGCGATGATGGTGCCCATTTGCCTTACTTCTTTTACAAAAGAATTATTTTTTATGCTTGCAGCAAAGGCATTATGATACTCAGCAATCAGTTTGATCTGTAGCTGACATTTTTCACTTACCAATAAATCCATGCTTGCATTGGCAGCGGCACAGGCCAAAGGATTGGCGGTGTAAGAATGCCCGTGAAAGAAAGTTTTTTTTGCATCGTCTGCATAAAAAGCATCGTATATTTTTTGTGAACTTACTGTTACACCAAGGGGCATAAAGCCACCGGTAATGCCTTTGGACAAACAAATAATATCCGGCTGATTTTGCAAATAATTGATGGCGAAATTTTTGCCCGTTCTTCCAAAGCCTGTCATCACTTCATCGGCGATGCAAATGATATTTTTTTTGTTGGTAATGGCAATCAGTTCATCCAGGTAAGCAGCTTCGTACATCAGCATACCGCCTGCTCCCTGTACCAATGGTTCAAAAATAAATGCGGCTGCATTGCCTTCATCTGCCCAAAGAATTAATTGTTGTTTGATGCTGTCAATATTATTTTTATTGGGGATTGGCAGGCGTTTTACATCAAATAAAAATGGTTTGAAGGCCTCGTTAAAAGCATTTCTTTCTGCCACGCTCATGGCGCCAAATGTATCGCCATGATACCCGTTTTCAAAAGCGATGATGGTGGTTTTATTTTTAAAGCCCTGGTTGTGCCAGTATTGTATTGCCATCTTTAAAGCTACTTCCACCGAAGTGGAGCCATCATCAGAAAAGAATACTTTGGCGAAATGGTCTGGTAAAATACTGATCAGTTTCTTTGATAATTCAATGGCTGGCGAATGCGTAAAGCCTGCAAAAATAACATGCTCTAAAGTTATTGCCTGTACTGCAATGGCATTGGCAATATATGCATTGCAATGCCCGTGAATATTTACCCACCAGGATGAAATAGCATCAATGTATTCTCTGCCATCCGCTGCAAACAGTGTGCAGTCCTTGCCCCGTTCAATATAAATGGGAGCATTGGCAGTTTTCATTTGTGTGAAAGGGTGCCAGATATAATTGTCATTTTCGTTTGCCATGGTTATAAATTTATGGAAACTGTTTTTGCAAACTCAGCTATTGCCTGGCTGTTAATATTTTGAAACAACGGTATAGAAAACAGTAACGGCAGTTGTGTATACTCTAAAATATATTGCCTTGTTGATTCAACCGCTTCACCGCAAAATACCAAACCTTGTATTGGAATATTCCTTTGCTGCAATGCAGCAAAGGAAAGCAATGTATGGTTGATACTGCCGAGATAATTACCGGCTACCAATATTACAGGTAAATTAAAATGTTGCACCAGGTCGATATTTAAAAATCCTTTTGCCAATGGGCTCATTATGCCGCCTGCAGTTTCAATAACAATATTATTTTTTGCAACAGGCAAAATGATGTTTTCTTTTTTAATGGTTATTCCATCCAGCGCTGCAGCAAAATGCGGCGAGGCCGGGGTAAGTAACTGATAACTTTCCGGGTGAATGGTGCACGAAGGATTGATGACGTTTTTTTTTATAAAAACACTATCTGAGTCTTCAAGGTCACCTGCCTGTACTGGTTTAAAGTAATCATAACCCAGTGCCTGGCAGATAACTGCGGAGCAGATTGTTTTACCAATACCGGTATGTATCCCGGCAACAAT
>JAYUBR010000228.1:0-2218 GCA_043740775.1 Ferruginibacter sp.
CCATTTAATTTTTTCATTGTGGTTGTTTTTTAATTTACTTTTTTACAAAATTGTACACATAGCTTGCAGGCTTTCCTTCAAATGTGATATGCGATTTTAATTGCATCGTGTTATCAGTTAAACCGGCAATTTCCAAACGAAAGCCTTCATCATTATCCATTGCCTTTTTTTTATCATCCAGCCTTTTAAACTGAAATTGTTTTGTTGCTCCCTTTGGTTCATAAATTGACCATTTTATCAAACGCTGTACAGCCTTGCATTCTGTTCCACTTGCGTTAATGTTATAACTGCCCATACTATTATTGGATATAAAATTCCAGGAGCTGCCTACAAAACAATTGAAAGCGGCTTCATTAAAAATGCTAGCGGTAACCTTGCCGGTGATACCTTCAGTAGTGATAGTTTCCAGCATCCAGTTGCCATTAATTTGTTGCTTTATACCCCTTGCATCTTTTGATACTGAACAGGAATAAACAATCATTAGTAAAAGAAACCCGGTTACAATTTTTTTTAAATTTCCCATAGATTTTTTTTATTGTTTTTTTTGAGAAAAGCAATTTGAATGCCACAAAAAATAACAACTGCACAATTGCATCAAAGAGGAAAAGAAAAAAATATGTTTGAGGAACTTCTTCTACGATTGCAAAGCAGAAATGAATAGAAAGCATCTATATGTATTGTCCAAAAAAAACTACCAGTCTTTTAAACCGGTAGTTTTTTATCATGCAAAGTGAAATAAGTATTGAATCTTATTTCATTGAAAGAAATGATTTGCTATTACACTGCAGCAGTAAATTGTTTCAAAAACCGAACATCATTTTCACTAAATAAGCGGAGGTCTTTTATCTGATATTTTAGCATGGTAATTCTTTCAACACCCATTCCAAAAGCAAAGCCGGTGTATTTGTTAGAATCAATACCACAGTTCTCTAATAAATTTGGATGAGCCATTCCGCAACCTAAAATCTCCACCCAACCGGTATGCTTGCAAACAGTGCAACCAGTTCCACCACAAATTAAACAACTGATATCCATCTCTGCACTGGGTTCTGTAAACGGAAAATAACTTGGCCTGAAACGGATCTTTTCCTCTTTACCAAACATTTCCTGTACAAAAAAATACAGGGTTTGTTTAAGATCGGCAAACGAAACATTTTCTGCAATGTATAAACCTTCTACCTGGTGAAAAAAACAATGTGCCCTGGCACTGATGGTTTCATTGCGGTACACACGTCCGGGACAAATAATCCGGATAGGTAATTTTCCTTTTTCCATTTCCCTCACCTGTACACTGGAAGTATGTGTACGCAATAACCAGTCGGGATTTTGGTTGATGTAAAAAGTATCCTGCATATCGCGGGCCGGGTGATTTTCGGGCAAATTGAGCGCCGTAAAATTATGCCAGTCATCTTCAATTTCAGGCCCTTCTGCAACGGCAAAGCCCAGCCGTTGAAAGATGGACACAATGCGGTTGCGTACCAAACTGATCGGGTGGCGGCTGCCTAGTGGCAATGCGTCTGCCGGTAAAGAAAGATCTGCTTCATCGGCTGAAGCCTGCCCATCCTTACTGGTCGCAGCTTTCAGCGTTTCATATTTAGCTTCTGCAAAAACTTTAAACTCATTCATTACCTGACCGAAGGCTCTTTTATTTTCAGGCGTAACATTTTTCATTTCGCCCATTAGTTCTTTCACTAACCCTTTAGTACCTAAATATATTATGCGAAAGGCCTCTGCTGCCTCACTATCAGGTGCAATAAAATTGTTGATTGCTGTCTTGTACTGATCAATTGTCAATAATAAATTATCCATGCCGCAAAAATAAGGAAATGTGCGCAAGCACATATTAGCAGGATTCAATTAACTCCCGCCCTGAAGGGCGGGGCAATTCAAAGGCGGGGACAATTTACAGGTGGGGAGCTATTCAAATTCGGGCAACTCATAACTTCTAACTCATAACTTATAACTATTTAATAAGTTTGCTGCAAATTATAAACGGATGTACGACCTGAACGATTTTTTATTACCCATCAATATCCACAGTTTAAATCACGACAAAGGATATAATGATGGACAGTTGGCTAAACATATATTGATTAATGAAGGTGAAATACCGGACCTGAAAACCGCTGATATTGTACTGGTGGGTGTAGGCGAAAGCAGGGGCAGCGGCGTATTTGATGCATACAACGATGCGCCGGATATTATCCGCAAGCAATTT
>JAYUBR010000229.1:0-7429 GCA_043740775.1 Ferruginibacter sp.
CTGTTTCAACATTGATTCGTACCTCCAGTAAATGCCTTCGCCTGCTGCACTTGCGCTGTCTGCAGCATCGTTAATAATTCTTTTTTCGCCCGATACACACCCCACCATATCATCTTCAAAATGCCGTACAATATTTTTTACAGCAGCACTGTTTAGCATGGTATTGGCATCCGAAAAAATTACAAACGGGGTTTTAATATACCTCATTGCCCTGTTTTCGGCTGCCGTTTTTCCGCCACTCCTGTTTTCATGCAACACCTGTATTTCGGGCCATGCTTGTAAATAATTTTCGCTGCCATCTGTAGAGCCATCTGTTATAAAAACAATCTTTAATTTATCTGCCGGATAATCCAACTGTTTACTATTGGCAATTTTATCTGCCAGTATATCGGCCTCATTAAAACAGGGAATTACCAGGGTAATAGCAGGCTCAAAAGACTTTGAAACAGGCCTGCTCTTTTTAATAACACGTTTTATTAATACCAATCCATATAACACTATACCGTACCCCAAAAAGGCATAAAATACAATGCCCAGGCATGTCCAGAAACTTATTTCAATCCAATTCATACATAGCTGGTTAACGGGTGGTAATTATATTTATGTTTTTTATTTATCACAAATCATTAGATTTTACAATAATACCAACTAACGTTGTAACCTGAAATAAATTGCTCATAGGAGCGTATACAATAAAATAATTTATTATAAAATAGTTCTTTCAACCGCCTTACTTAATTAGTATCTGCAAGAAAACCTTAAACTCCATACTTCTTAATAGTTTGGATAATTTTCTTGGTATTTTTTAGTTGTACACCGGATGTGCTTTTAGTAGATTTCGGTTTAAATATTGCCGGTTATTCGCTATTAAATCCCTACAATTATGCGTCAACGGTTTGAACAACAATTAAGCCTGGGAACAGTACCCATCAGCGATATAAAAATCCCCACCAAAAGCCGGTATAAAATGCCCGTTCCTTTTCTCAGCAGGAATGTTACACAAAAAGGTACCGATACCAATGATGGCACCTGGTCATCCATGTCGTTTGTTTTATACCTGGTACACTGGCCAATATTAAAAATGTATACAACAACGGTATTGCTGCAGGGAGAAAAATACAAACTGCTTTACCTCTTTTTGTTTTATATAACTTCTTTGCTGGTGGCTTATCTCATCACCACAAGGGTGGATCGTTATTTTGAAAGTATCAGAAGGAAGTGGCTCAGCAAACAGGATAAAAAATGACCCTGGTTTCTGCAATTTTTAATCAACAATTTTCTGCAATAAGTCTCCAAACAAATAATAAAGTAAACATTTTACCTTTCAGTAACCTGTTTACCTCATTATAAATTTGGCCTGAAATCGAACCAGAGATTTCCTTTAACAGGTGCATAATTCAATTGCATATTTAGCTGGCTCTGTGGTCCCATTTTATCTGCTGACTGAAATTTCGTTCCGATGGGACTGATGGCATTCATAAAACCAATATTGCCTTCTGCAAATGCAGGGCTGGTATTGTCATTATTTGCACCCGCCGGCTTTTGTGGTTTCAGCATTTGAAGAAAAACATTTTCTTCTTCATTGTATACTTTAAAAGAAGACTCCTTGTTTTCAATTACCACCCAATACAAACCGGCATGGTAGCCTTTAAACTCAGGATAGTCCCAGGTTTCACCAGTAATGGTATTGTTATATTTTTTTTGCCAAACACCAAACTGCTGCCCTTTTAGCCGGTTCTTCCAAACACGGTATGGCCCTTTGCCCATCCATTTCATACCGGTAATTTTTTCTTCAGGATAATTAAAACTAATACCCATGCAGGGAGCTTCACCTTTTTGCGAATAATTATATTCGAGCTTAACGGGCTGCCCGGATGTAAATATCCACTTTACCCTAAAATAAGATGCTCCTTCATACACTGGCTCCACAATAAATTTTGCACCATGGGCATAATGTTTCAGCTCTTTTAAAGTATGTTTTACCCCGGCAACAATTGGCCCGTTTGATAAAGAGATAGACGATTGGCTGTTGATCACGTTTGAAAGATAACCTGTTGTAGTATCAAAATAATAACGGATGCCATCTGATTGCACGATGAAATTATTGGCTTCCTGCTTTGTTTCAATTGTTGTATTACCTGCTGCAGAAATTATTTTTTTTGTAACCGATGCTGCTGATTGCAACGGCCAGCTCCAGGTAAATATTTCTTTTTTGTATGGATCGTATGCAGTCAGGTATAATGCATCATTGTTGTTCCAGGAAGCAGGTAAATTTAATTGAAGTGATCCGGTTTTGCCGGGGGCCAATGAAATAGCATTTGCTTTTCCTGAAGCAACAACTGTATTTTTTGTTGCAGCATCATTTGGCGTTGGCAACTTAACCAGCTTCCATTCAAATAAACATTGATTGAGGTTGGTATAGATGTAACGGTTTGCTATCTCAATATTGCCGTCAAAGTCTGGCGTTATAGCAGCTTGTTTAATATATACCGGCGCCCAGATTTCTTTGACGGTATAAAAGCTTGCTTCCTTTTCGCGGTAGGGCCCAACAATGCCATCCGGCGCATGGTTGCCATCTGTATCCATCATACTATCCTTGTCCATTCTTACAATACCTTCATCATGAAAGCTCCATAAAAAACCGCCAGCGCCATAAGGATGCTGAAGAATACCATTCCAAAAATCATCCAGCCCGGCGCCATGACCGCCATCGTACAGGCCATGCATAAATTCTGTAGGAAAAAATATGTCTTTATTGTACAGAGAAGAATTGACAACATAATTGTAATCGGGATAATGTTTGGTATCGGTACCATTGAACTTTTCCCATGGATGAATCACCAGCCGGTTTTGCGGATCGTACAACTGGTAGTCAGTATCAAGTGCCCTGTTCCAGCCGCCTTCATTGCCATTGTCCCAGATAACAATACAGGGATGATTTACATCTCTTACTACCAGTTCTTTTACCAGCCTTCTTCCTGCAATGGTATCGTATGCCGCCTGCCAGCCAGTTAATTCATCCAGCACAAACAAACCCAGCGAATCGCAGGCATCCAAAAAATGCTGGTCGGGCGGATAATGCGACATGCGCACCGCATTCATGTTCATCTCCTTCATCAGGTTAATGTCGAGCAGGCTTATTTCTTTACTTAAAGTACGTCCGGTTAAAGGCCATGAACTGTGCCTGTCAACTCCTTTGAAAATCACTTTTTTGTCATTCACGTAAAAGCCATCCTGCATACGAAGCGCTGCTGTTCTGAAGCCAAAATTTTGCGTAACGGTATGCAAAACCGTTTCATTATTTTTTATAGAAACTTTTACTTTATACAAATGCGGAAACTCAGGATTCCATAAATCCGGATTATTGATTTTATTTTTTAATACTGATTTTTCTGTAGCTGCAGTGGCCTTTATAAAAAAAGAAGCGCCCACATTTTCACCATTTAATTGCTGCACCTGTGCTTCAATGGTATTGCCTGCTTTTATATTTGATGCAAAAACATCCATGCTAAAGGCACCGGTTGCTTTTGCATCAATGGCTACCCGGTCTATAAAAACTGTTGGAACAATTTCTAAATATACAGGCCGGTAAATACCGCCCAGCACCCAAAAATCTCCATTGCGTTCGGCTCTGTTGATAGAGGAGTTGGCGGATTGTTTATCTACTTTAACCTCCAGTAAATTATTGGTACCATACTTTAACAAAGCACTGATTTCATATTTAAAGCGATAGAATCCTCCCTGGTGAATTGCGCCTGCAGAACGGCCATTTATTTTCACTTCTGTATCGGTCATGCTGCCTTCAAAAACAATAAATATTTTTTTATTTTTCCATTGCTGGTCTGTTTTAAAACTATATTTATACAAACCCTGCTCATCCGTTTTAATTTTATCATGTCCATAACTATAGCCACCAAAGCTTTGCTGCTCCCAGTTTGAGGGTACAGCGATGGTTGTCCACCTGGCGCTGTTCATACCCTTAGTACAAAAAAAATCCCACTGAACGGTGTGATCCTTATCTGTGCCGGATAAATATTGAATGATGGTTTGCTGTGCTTTGGCAGATGTTGTAAACAATATCATTGTGCTGATTGCACCTAACCATTTTTTACACCAGGTAACATGTTTCATTTTTTATATTTTACATTGTCAATTATTACTTCTTCTCCCTGGCATAAATGCAAGGGCAAATCGTAAATGCCAGGGCAACTCATAAATGCCAGGGCAATTCATAAATGCGCCGGGGTATGCTGTTACTTAAAAAATTGATTAAACTCTTTTATAGAAATACTAAAAGCAGTGCCGTGCCGTGTACCTTTTGGAAAATGAACTGTATCAGAAATATCTTTCCAGTGTACCAGATCGGTTGACATTACTGCGCCGTATTTACCTTCTGTATATTTATCAAAATATACAATCCATTTATCACCAACCCTGGCAGCAGTGGGGCCTTCGGCCCAATAACTACCGGTAATGGGTGCAGAAGGTTTTCCAAAACCACCGTTCAAATGATCGCTCATTGCCACCCGGATATTTTTTTGTGGTGTTGGTTTCAATGTTTCATCCTTTAAAAAAAGCACATAGTTTTTTCCGGCTTTTTGAATCGTTGCATCTATCACATTAAAACCCTGGTTGTATAAAAGTTTTGCAGTAGTATAGGTTTTAAAATTGTTGGTGGTAACATAATATAGCCGGTGATTGTATTTTTCATCGCCGCTGGTATCGCCTGCTGCAAACCTGCGGGGTATAGTAGTTGACCAGTAGATCATATAATTTTTATGCAGTTCATCATAAATAATTTCCGGTGCCCAGCAATTCAATGCTGTTGGTTCGTATTGCATCACGGGTATAAATTGTTGTTCACTCCAGTGCACCAAATCTTTTGAACTGGCGTATCCAATACCGTGATCTTTCCAGCTCACCGTCCATACCATGTGAAATAGATTATCGGGTCCTTTTATGATACAGGGATCTCTCATCAGCTTATCCTTACTCACCGTTGGGGAAAGAAAAGAGTTATCTCCTTTTAAAGCAATCCAGCTTAAGCCATCCTTACTCCAGGCCAAATGAAGACCATCTTCTCCATTATCTCTGAAAGAAGCAAACATCAATACCTTGCTTTTTAAGGATTGCTGTGCATAGTTATTTTGCACTAAGACAAGCAATAAAACAACTGCAAAAATTCTTTTCATTTTTATTGTCTGTTTATCTTGAAGTGATGTTTATTTGTGCAGATTGCAAACCCGATGCCGTTGCTTTTACACTAATATTACCCTTTGATAAACCAGGCCTTATTACCGCCAAACACAGACCATTAAAGGCTTTTCGCTTATTGCCCTTAAAACTTTCCATGCTGGTTTGATTGCCGTTATCTACCCCTGTAATGCTTCCTGTTCCGGTTACTTCAAACTGCACCAGGTTTGTCGCATCCGGTACAAGATTGCCATTTTTATCCAGCACTTTTACTGTTACAAAACTAAGGTCGTTTCCATCGGCAGTAATTGTTTTCCTGTCTGCAGTTAATTCAATTTTGTATGCAGGGCCTGCGGTAGTTACTTCTTTTGTTAAAACAACTTTACCATTTTTACGACTTACGGCTTTTAAAGTACCGGCTTGAAATGGCAGTCTCCATACTACATGCAAGTCATCACCTGCTTTCTTTTTTATACTAACAGGTTTTCCATTTAAAAATAATTCCACCTCATCTGCATGATTGTAATAGGCCCAAACATCCAGGGTATCGCCTTGCCGCCAGTTCCAGTGGGGAAGGATGTGCAACACATCTTTGTTGGTCCACTCGCTTTGATAGAGATAGTAAACATCCTTTGGAAATCCAGCCAGATCAATAATACCAAAGTAACTGCTTCTTGCAGGCCATGGGTAGGGCGTGGGTTCGCCGATATAATCAAAACCAGTCCAGATATATTGCCCCGCTAAAAAATCATGCTTTTTCATTTCCTTCAACGTTTCTTCATGGGTTGAGCCCCATGGTGTAGATACATTGTCATAGGCTGAAACCGTCATGTCCTTATTGCCATCATTAAAAGGAATGTCCCAGCGTTTAGGCCAGCGACGAATACTATCAGATGGAATGAGGTCATATTGTCCACGGCTTTCTAAAGCAGAAACCGTTTCGGTGCCAATAAATTTTTGACCCGGGAAATTCTTTTGAAAGTCGGCAAAATTTTGATGGTGATAGTTAAAACCTACCAGGTCTAAGGCCCCTGATTTATATATCTTATTGTCTGGCTGAGGATCGTTTAATGCAGATGTAATTGGACGCGTATTATCCAGTTCTTTAACGATGCCAGCTAGTTCCTTAGCCATTGGTACGCCAGTATTATCCCATTGCTCAGGTATTTCGTTGCCGATACTCCACATAAAAACAGATGGATGATTGCGGTCTCTCAAAATCAAATCCTGCAAGTCTTTTTTATGCCATTGATCCCACGCCAAATGATAATCGTATTTGTTTTTTTTCATCTTCCACATGTCAAACGCTTCGTCCATTACGATAAAACCCATTTTATCACAAAGGTCCAGCAACTCCGGTGCCGGCGGATTGTGTGAAGTGCGTATGCCGTTACAACCCATACCCTTCAATATCTCCAACTGTCTTTCCAATGCCCTTGTGTTAATGGCCGCACCAAGACAACCTAAGTCGTGGTGATCGCATACGCCGTTTATTTTTACCTGCTTTCCGTTTAGCAAAAAACCTTTGTCTGCATCAAAAACAAAATTGCGTATACCCATGGTAGTTGTATAGTCATCAATAACCTTTCCGTCACTCGTAACCTGGGTTACCACTTTGTATAAATACGGTCTTGTATCTGACCATAACTTTGGAGCAGACACCAGCAGTTCCTGTTCAACACTTGTAACAGAATCTTTCAAAATAATACCGGGAGTAATTTTTTTTACTACTACTTTTCCTTCAGCAGTATAAATGGTATTGGTGATTGAAATATTTTTTTGCTGAATGCCCACCATCCTGATATTGGTATTGATGTGGACGGTGGCAGATTTTTCATTGATACCCGGTGTGGTAATAAATGTTCCCCAATGATCAACAAATATTTTGGAAGTGGTGACCAGCCAAACATTGCGGTAAATACCCGAGCCAGAGTACCATCGGGAATTGGGTTGTTTCAAATTGTCAACCTTTACGGCAATCACATTATTTTCAGCTCCATATTTTAAGAATGGTGAAAGGTTATACCGAAAAGAACTGAAGCCATAGGGCCGGAGGCCAAGGTAATGCCCGTTGATCCACACTTCGCTATTCATGTAAACGCCATCAAAATCAATACTTACAATTTTATCTTTTGAAAAAGCGGGCACGTTAAAATTTTTGATGTACCACGCCAAACCCCCTCGCAATGCACCGCCACCGTTACCAGTTGGACTTGTGGAATCGAATGCAAATTCA
>JAYUBR010000230.1:0-2214 GCA_043740775.1 Ferruginibacter sp.
ACGTATTGGAAACGATCTGCTGCTTATCCTTCTATGCTTACGTTTGACGGTGTTTCCCGTGAAGTGTGTACGGTGCGGCGCATACGAACCAACACGCCGCTACAGGCACTTACCACTTTAAACGATCCGGCATACATCAACCTTGCCCGGCAATTTGCGTACCGCATGCAGGCACTGGCAGACAAAGATGTACAGCAACAAATAAAAACGGGCTATCAATTAGCAACGCATCATCCCATCAATGAAAAAGGTTTGCAGGCATTGATGAATTTATATCAAACAGGGTACAAACAATTTAAAAGCAATGACAACAATGCCTGCGAAATGGTGGGTGGAATTAATGAACACACCAATGCAGAAACAGCAGCGTTAATAATAGTAGCAAATGCAATCTTGAATTTAGATGAAGTGGTGACGAAAAATTAAGTTATGAGTTATGAATAATGAGTGAATGTTGATTAGTTAAAAAATATTTTTATTGCGGCATTTGTTTTTCAATTAATCATTGTTGTGTCACTCACTTGTACAATTACAACTTGGGGCATCAACGAATACGAACAGCCATAGGTCTTTCGTACAACACACAAACTTTGTAACAGGACTATTATGGAAACACGAATAATGTTCATGGAATATAAAGGGGACGGACTTACCGGTGAAGCAAAAATTGGTCGGGTAAGATTTACTAAAACAAAAAGGGGACTTCATTATAATGGAAAGACTTTTCAAAAAATGAGCATCCCTGGTTTCAAAACAAATTATTATGAAGTTGAAAGTGGAGAAGAATATTGGATTTCAGGGTGTAAAAAAGATGGTTGTGACAGACTCTATGGAGAAAGACTGCCCATTTATATTGACGAGGATGTAAGGGTAGAATATTGGACAGAAATCCGCAACCTTCCAAATTTAATTGATAGCAAAGTTATTAATGGACGAAACTAAGTAAGTATAAATACCGCAATTAATTTTTGAAATGATACAAAAAGAATTACATAACCAGCGCCTGCTAAGGGAAGCAGAAAAAGCAGTGATTCGCATGCAGACAAGACGGCACTTTATAAAGGAAAGTGCCATGGGTCTAGGTGCGCTGGCGCTGGGTTCCATGTTTGGCAGTTGCACCAATTCGCCTGTTCAGTCAAGTGGCGTAACCTTTGATCCTGCGCATCCGCTGATGCCGAAATTGCCGCCCTTTGCCGCAAAAGCAAAGAGCGTAATTTATTTGCACATGGCCGGTGCACCTTCACAATTAGAACTGTTTGATTACAAGCCAGAGCTGATGAAAATGGATGGACAGGATTGCCCGCAATCTTTACTGGAAGGAAAAAAATTCGCCTTCATTCGTGGGGTTCCAAAAATGTTGGGTCCACAGGCAAAGTTCGCACAATACGGTAATTCACGGGCATGGGTAAGCGAAAACATGCCGCACCTTGCCACCATTGTGGATGAGCTTAGTTTTTTAAAAGCTGTCACCACCGACCAGTTTAATCATGCGCCTGCACAGTTAATGGTACACACAGGCTCTGCCCGCCTGGGCAGGCCCAGCCTCGGTTCCTGGGCGACGTATGGCCTGGGTACAGAAAATCAAAACCTGCCCGGCTTTGTTGTATTAACCAGCGGTGGTAAAAATCCCGATGCCGGTAAAAGTGTTTGGGGCAGCGGATTTTTACCCAGCGTATACCAGGGCGTTCAATGCCGCAGCGAAGGCGACCCGGTATTGTTTATAAAAGACCCGGAAGGCATGAACCGGGATTTACGCAAGGCAAGCATTGATGCCATTAACGAAGTAAATGCCGAAGAATACAAGGCTTACAATGATCCTGAAATACTCTCCCGCATTTCGCAATATGAAATGGCATTTAATATGCAGATTGCCGCACCGGAAGTAATGGACATCAGCAACGAGCCGGATTACATTCATGAAATGTATGGCACCAAACCCGGCCAGGGATCTTTTGCAAACAATGTGTTGCTGGCAAGAAAACTAGTGGAGAAAGGCGTGCGCTTTGTACAACTGTTCGATTGGGGCTGGGACAGCCATGGCACGGATGCAAGCCTCGCCATTGATCTTGGCTTTATCAACAAATGCCGTTCGGTTGATAAATGTATCACCGCTCTCATTCTTGATTTAAAACAACGGGGCCTGCTGGAAGAAACACTGGTAGTTTGGGGTGGAGAATTTGGCAGAACCCCGATGGCAGAAAACAGGGAAGGCAA
>JAYUBR010000231.1:0-2211 GCA_043740775.1 Ferruginibacter sp.
CGGTGATGGCTGTAACCCGATACACCACTGGAGAAAACCCTGGCCGAGTGTACCTGGCTGCTAACAAAAGCAGGTGGCACGCCATAGGCCAGTAAAAAAGTAGTACAAATAGTGCCATAGCCCATACCCAGCGAACCATCAGACATTTGTGCCAGGAACCCAATAAAAAGCATGATCAAAAACGTTTTCGTATCAATCTGTGCCGTTAACGCACCAATATTTTCTGTAATCTTATTAAAAGGAACATACGATAAAATGCCATGCCCAACAATCATCAGCAAAAAAGCCAGCAGGCACCACATTACTATTTTTGGCCATTTTTTTTGTTCTGGTAAATTTTCATTTTCAAGGAAGGCCTGTTTGGATACCAGCACTTTTGTAAGCTCATTGAGCTTTTTTACCTTTTCATCAAAACTTCCGTTAATGCTGTTTCGGATAATTTGTACATTATTCAACACTCCCTCCATCTCGTCCGGTATCATATCGCCTATCACTTCTTTTAAACGCTTTGCTACCGTAGGCGATTTACCATTGGTTGAAATGGCAATTTTAAGGCTGCCTTTCTGTATAATTGAACCCAGGTAAAAATCACACAAATCAGGCTTATCTGCTACGTTGATCAGTATGCCCATCCTGTTCGCATCCTCCGCAATTTCACTGCTAACAATAGGATCATTGATGGCAGCAATGGCAATATCAACCATATCAAAATCACTGATATGATAAGGTTTTTCTACCAGTGTGATGGCAGAAAAATCTTTACAGTATTCTTTTATTTCATCGCTTATATGCGTGGCAACCAATGTAATGAGGGCCGAAGGCGAATTGGAAAGTATTGCCTGCAGCTTTTCCATACCCACATAACCACCCCCCACTATGAGTACCCGTATTTGCTTCAGCTTTAAAAAAACAGGGAAAAGTTCGTTCCGTTCTACCAAGGTTGTTGTTGCCATCGGGTGCAAATATATAATAATCTCTACTAAATTAGTAGACTATTGAAAATATTTTTTTATCCTCTTTTAAAAATCATCAGATGCAAATGGAAAACAGTAAAGTTTTTTCGCTGAATTATTTTATTTGCCAAATTGTAGCCTGTCCCAGAGGAGCGGTTTGGTTAAGTAAAAAATTCTCCGATATGCCAAAGAATTCCCGATGGGTCGTGAATAAAACATTCTCTGCCCCAATCATATTCTTTAATTGGAATTAGTTTTACGCTTGTATATTTATTTACCAGGTCTAAAGCCAACAATTCGTTCCAAAAACGGGCAACATCTTCAACTTCCAAAAAAATCATTGAATTATCTATCCAATCCTGAACGTAAGCATCTTGTAAGTAAAACGCTACTCCTTCAGTTTTAAAAACTGACATATTATGACTCAAAATGGTTTCCTGAAAACTCAGGTCCCGGTAAAAACTGCGCGACAATTCAAAGCTTTTAGCTCCGATGAATGGTCTTATTGATTTAGTTTTATGTTCCATTATTATCAAATTTTGTTTTGTTAAAGTTAATTTCTTGCAGCAACTTTAAACGTTAGCACCGCCACAATAGGGTTACAGTCAAGGTTAAAATATTTGCGATGGCATGGTAATAGCGAACTATAAAACGTAACAAATGGCAAATTTAAATTTAAAGTTGAAAATAACAACTAATGCTGAATGGGTTAATGTCTGCTGGAACAAAAGTTGGTAAATGTAACCGGATATTTAATGTCGGGCGATGTTATTGCAAGTAAGGTATTTTTAAACTCAGATGCTGTAGTAAAATACAAAGATTCTTTTACCTTGCAGGTATAAAAATCGTACAGCAATAATCTGTAACAAAAATTCATCAAAATTTTATATCAACATGAGCAATTTAAAAGATAAAGTAGCCTACATAACCGGCGGTAGCAAGGGCATTGGGTATGGCATTGCAAAAACATTATTGGATAACGGTATGCGGGTAGCCATTACCAGCCGCCGCCTGCAGGCGGCGCAACATGCGGCGGCATCGTTAAGCAGCGATCCTTCAAAGGTGCTGGCATTGCAATCGGAAGTTAGTTCGCTGGCATCAGAAACCAATGCTGTAAAGAAGGTAACAGATCATTTTGGACAATTGGATGTATTGGTGGCCAATGCCGGTATAGGCCATTTTGCGCCCATCGAAACCCTGAGTGAACAAGACTGGAAAAGCATGATAGATACCAACCTGACCGGTGTTTTTAACAGCG
>JAYUBR010000232.1:0-2207 GCA_043740775.1 Ferruginibacter sp.
GTAGTTACAAAATCAGATGCCAACAGTGATTTTATTTTGATACTGGCGGTACAAAGCAAATCAAAAGGTTTACTTGAGTTAAGCGATTACGCTGAAAACGTTTTGCAGCAACAGTTTCAAACCATTAATCAGGTTAGTGCAGTGAACATTTTTGGTCAAAAAAGATATGCCATGCGTATCTGGATTGATCCTGATAAAATGAACGCACAAGGTGTTTCTTTTACTGATATCAGAACATCGCTGAATAATGAGAATGTGGATTTGCCGCCCGGTAAAATTTATGGCAATAACACAGAACTTACCATCAAAACGCTGGGCAGGTTAACCAGTGAAAAAGATTTTCAAAACCTAATCATTAAAGAAGACAGCACCGGTATTGTTAGATTGAGCAATGTTGCCAGGGTAGAAATTGGACCCGAAGTATTAGAGCAAAGCTGGAAGTACAATGGTGTAAATGCTGTTGGTATTGTGTTGATACCTCAGCCTGGCGCCAACAATATCCAGATAGCGGATGATTTTAACAAGAAGCTGGAAACCATTAAAAAATCGAATAAAACAGATATTGAAATGAATGTATTGCTTGACAATACAACGAATATCCGCAAATCTATTAAGGAGGTAGAGGAAACATTAGCGATTTCATTTACCCTGGTGGTGCTGGTTATCTTTTTCTTTTTCAGGGATTGGCTGATTGCAATACGCCCATTAATTGATATTCCCATTTCATTAATTGCCACTTTTTTTATCATGTATTTTTCCGGGTTTTCAATCAATATATTAACCTTATTGGGTATTGTGCTGGCAACCGGGCTGGTAGTAGATGACGGCATAGTAGTAACGGAAAATATCTTTAGTAAATTTGAGAAGGGCATGCCCATACAGCAAGCCGCTCTGGAGGGAAGCAAGGAAATATTTTTTGCTGTAATTTCTACCTCCATCACATTGGCAATTGTTTTTTTACCGGTGATATTTTTAGAAGGATTTATCGGCAGGTTGTTCCGCGAATTTGGTGTTACACTTGCTGCGGCGGTATTGATATCTGCACTGGTTTCATTAACTATTACACCGGTTTTAAATGTGGTATTAAACAGAAAAAAAGTGGGCCATGGGAAATTCTATAACAGAACAGAACCCTTTTTTACCGGCATGGAAAATGGGTACGAGCGCTGGTTAAAAGCATTTTTAAAAGTAAGATGGATGGCATGGGTAATGATAGCAATATGCGGTGTTATTATCGGGCTCATTATAACAAGGCTGCAAAGTGAAATTGCCCCGCTGGAAGATAGAAATAGTATCCGCTTTACTGTTACAGCAGCCGAAGGCACCAGTTACGGGCGCATGCAAAATATTGCGGATAATATTACCAATTACCTCTACGATTCAGTACCGGAAAGGGATTTTGTTTTTGCCCGTACACCCGCGGGTGCCATCAATAGCAGCCAGCCAAGGTTGGGATTGGTGGAACCAGATGAAAGACACAGGAGCCAGTCGCAGATAGCAAGCGATCTTCAAAAAAAATTAGCGCGGTTTAATGATGCCAGGATATTTGCAGTGCAGGAACAAACGATTGCAGTGGGCGCAGGTTCCAGGGTAGGTTTGCCCGTACAGTTTGTATTGCAAAATCAAAACCTTGAGAAGTTAAAAACGGCCATCCCAAAATTTTTGGAAGAAGCAAGAAAAGATAAAACCTTTGCCAATGTAGATGTAAACCTGAAATTTAATAAACCCGAAATTCAGCTTACGCTGGATAGGATGAAGGTGAAAGATCTGGGTTTATCATCAAAGGATGTAATAGCAGCTTTGCAGTCTGCCTTTAGCGGTGGCAGACTTGCGTATTTTATTATGAACGGATTCCAGTATTCTGTAATTGCCCAGGTCGACAGAAGTGACCGGAGCCAACCCGACGATATTTCAAAATTATATGTACGCAATAACAAGGGGCAGCAAATACCCATCAGTGCGGTGGTAAAACTGGAAGCAAGCAGTAGCCCTGCTACCTTATTTCATTTTAACAGGTATAAGTCTGCAACTATCTCTGCTTCGCTGGCAGATGGTAAAACGGTGGGGGATGGCGTAAAGGCAATGGATGCCATTGCAAAAAAGTTGTTGGATGAAAGTTACCAGACATCCCTCACCGGTCCATCAAGAGATTATGCGGAAAGTTCTTCCAATATTGCTTTTGCTTTTGGCCTGGCGCTGATGCTCAT
>JAYUBR010000233.1:0-2206 GCA_043740775.1 Ferruginibacter sp.
ATGCTACCCGATATGCCTAAAAGTATTTTTTTATTTTGCAACATAAAAAAAAGACGGCTTTTGCCGTCCTTAAAAATAAAACTTCTTATTTAACATTGATAAATAAAGCTAAGAATTAACTAAATAAATCCTCTTCATTTTTACGGAAATAAATTTTATCTTCCATAAATTCCTGAGAGGCAAGTAATGCCGGGTTAGGCATTCTTTCGTAAGCCTTTGATATTTCTATCTGCTCCTTATTTTCATGTATTTCTTCCAGGCTGTCTGTATGGCTTGCAAACTCTTCCAACTTGCTATGCAACTCTTCTTTTATAGCAATATTTATCTGGTTGGCCCGTTTTGCTATTATGGCAATAGATTCATACAGGTTGCCGGTTTTTTGCTTAATGTCAAAAAGGTTTTTTGGTTCTACTACATTGCTTGTACCGGAACTGAGCTGGCGTCTTAGTTTACTCATAATTGTATTTCTTTAATTTTGTTTAAACTTAAATTATTATATTCCTGTGCTTCTTTTAAGTGCGTACTTTGAGGAAACCGGTCAGCAAAATCCTGGAACTCCGTAACAACTTTTGTAAATCTTTCTGTTTGTTTATCAACTACGCTAAGCTTAGCAAATTTATAATAACAAATTAAAGATTTTAATTTATACAAATCGCCATTCGGAGATTCAGGATAATCGCCCAGCAAGTTACTATAACATATTGCGGCGGCCCTGTATTGGCCAACCTTGTTATATAAATCGGCAGCCCTTAATTCTTTCATTTCCAGCTTTATCCTGTTTTTATCAATTATTTCGGTTGCCTCTTTTATTTTGGGTGATCCCGGATGTGAGTTGATAAATGTTTGCATTACTCCAATCGACTTAGAGGTATTTGTCTGATCCAGTTCAACTTTAACTACTTGTTTATAAAAACACAATGCATGCATAAAATCAACTTCTTCGGATTTGCTGCTGTTAGGAAAAACTTCTAAAAAACCTTTAAAGAAGTTCTCTGCATCCTTGTACTCTTTTAAATAATAAAAGCAATACGCATCCTTATAATACAATTCTTCAAATTTGTCAGTACCCTTGTACACAGGATATAATTCCTCATATAATTGCTGAGCTATACGATATTTCTTTTCTGAATAAAACTTATCAGCCATGGTTAGCTTATATTCAGTGTCTTTACTTTTCATCACTTTTGCATACTTACTACAGGATGAAAAAGTTGCTACCAATAAGATTGTTGCTAAAAATACTTTTATAAAATTCATAAAGAAGTGCGAAATTAATGATTTTAAGTCAAAAATCACTTGTAATTATCAAATGGCAAAAAAGAGTCCGTTAAGGTTTTGGTAAACCAATTAATCATTTCTGTTCTTTATTTGCTAAAAAAGCCCCCCGATAAACCGGGGGGCTTTTATTAAACAAAAAGTATGGCTAATTAATTTGACTTAATGTCAATTGTATTAGAATCTCCACCGCCAATTACTTTGTCAACGGTTACTCTGTCTCCACTGATACCTAATTTTTCTACAAGGTATTTTTTAACAGCATCTAGTTTTTTATCTGCCAAAGATTGTTCTTTTTTAGAAGCCGCTGGATAAGCCGTAATTGTGATAGTACAATTTGGTTTATCTTTTAATTTAGTAGCAACTGTTGCAAGTAAAGCTTTTGTATCTGCAGTTAAAGAAGCTGTTTTTACAGAAAGGCTCGGGTAATCACCTGCACAGGCATTTTTCGATACCATGCTATCCGCTATTGCTTTACAACATGCAGGATCAGGGCATTTACCAACACCGTCCGCATCTACCGGCTGGCATTCTGTAGGAGTAATCAATTGTTTATCCTTACAATCAGGAACACCATCACCATCCGTGTCTCTTGTTACACCGTGAGAATCAACAGGACAACCTGCGGGTGTATTGGGTTCTCTGTCTAATTGATCTGTTACACCATCACCATCTGTATCATCCAAAATAGGCTTAGGTAATTTCATGTGCTTTGGATTATTTATTTCGCTGTAAGCATAATCCAATGGATTTAGCCACCACAAAGGTTCAACCGCTTTACTACCCAAATTGAAGTTAATACCTAATGACAAATAGTTATAAGAATCGTAATCAGGTGTTAGCGCTGCATCGCCTCCAAAAGGATGCTCCTGCCAGCGTTGTCCATCCAATAAGTCAGACTTAAGATAAGTCTCCCGATCTTCCAATGCCA
>JAYUBR010000234.1:0-7381 GCA_043740775.1 Ferruginibacter sp.
CTAAGTGTCAAATCAAAAAGAAAGAAAGCAGGCTGGAGCAATGAGTACCTCACCGCTATTCTAACAAATGCTCAATAAGTTTTAATGCGTTTGCCCTGACACCTTAATAAAACAGTAAACATTTAATTACATTTGTCTTACTCAAAACACGAATATATGCAGGTACCAACGATGGCAGAAATGACGGCAAAAGGCGAAAGTCCAGAAGTATTATTTTGGGTAGGCTGCGCAGGAAGTTTTGATCAGCGGGCACAAAAAATAACCAAAGCTTTTGTAACTATTTTAGATACAATCGGCATCAGTTATGCCATCCTGGGTAAAGAAGAAATGTGTACCGGAGATCCTGCAAGACGGGCCGGTAACGAGTTCATGTTTCAGATGATGGCTTACCAGAATATCCAGGTTTTAAACGGGTACAATATTAAAAAAATTGTAACGGCCTGCCCGCATTGTTTTAATACGTTAAAAAACGAATATCCTGAATTAGGCGGTAATTACGAGGTGATTCATCATGCCGTTTTTTTACAGCAGTTAATTGATGAAGGAAAAATAAAACTTAAGGAAGAAGGTGGTTTTAAAGGCAAAAAAATAACGTATCACGATAGCTGCTACCTCGGCAGGGCCAACAATATTTACGATGCTCCGCGGAAAGTGCTTGAAGCGCTGGATGCTGAACTGATAGAGATGAAACGCTGTCGCAGTAACGGTTTATGCTGTGGCGCCGGTGGTGCACAGATGTTTAAGGAAGAAGAAAAAGGCGATACCCGTGTTAACCTGGAAAGAACAAAAGAGGCGCTGCAAACAGGGGCATCTGTAATTGCTGCTGCCTGCCCTTTTTGTAATACCATGATGACGGACGGCGTAAAAAACAGCAACAAAGAAGAAGAAATACAGGTGCTGGATATTGCTGAACTAATTGCCGCAAGTTTACAATAATTTTGCAGTATGAATATCAATTACAGCGACCAGATACCTGACAATTTTTCGCCCGCATCCAGGGTATGGATTTACCAGTGCAGCCGGTTATTTTTTTTAAGTGAAGCATTGCAGGTAGAAGAAATACTGGAGCAATTTGTAGGCAACTGGAAAAGCCATGGAGCAACCGTACAGGGTTATGGCAATTTATTTTTTGGACAATTTGTTATACTAATGGCAGATGAGTCTGAAGCAGGTGTGAGTGGTTGCAGTACGGATAGCTCTGTTCATGTAATTAAAGAAATAGAAAAGTTGTTTAAAGTAGATTTATTTGACCGGCAAACACTTGCCTTTATCATAAAAGATAAAGTTCAGTTGCTGCCTCTTGCCCAATTAAATTACGCTGCAGAAAACAACTTCATAAATGGTTCCTCCATTTATTTTAACAACACCGTCACCACCAAAAAAGAATTGCTGGAAAGCTGGCTTATCCCAGTAAAAGATAGCTGGTTTTCAAAAAGAATCAATCACCTGCTGGTAACAGGCACCGAATAATTTAGCTCTATTTGTCTGAAGGATTTTTTCTGCCGCTGTTTAATTTTTCTATGGTAGATTTTAACCTGGCTGTTTTGGTATCTTCTTTTTTAGATCCGGTTATCCATATTACATATTCTTTCTTATTGGTAAAAGAAAGGCCATCAAAAAATGCTTTGGCTTCTGTATTTACGGTAAATAATTTTTCCAGTTCGGGTGGCGTTGTAATAACCCTTGCGTTTGAATCAACAAATTCTGAATGAATCGTATCTTCAAAAATATGTTTAACCTGTTCTGCTTTTTTAAACCGCATGGCACACCACACATGATCCAATGAAATCATTCTTACTCCTTCGTAACCTAACTGTGCCACACATTCCCAGTTGCAATCTCTTGATAAATCGCTGACTATTTTTGAAGTCAGTTTAGGATAAGCAATCCATAACTTGGCATTTTCATTTAAAGCGGGTAATACATCTTTTAAAATATTTCTTAACTGATGTTTACTGATAGCAAAAACAAGTGCAAAATCAATTTTTTTTACCTTTAATAGTGGCGTTATGTTTTTGGCGAAAGATAATTTAATGAACTGTTTTTCAATGGTAGAAGGCAAGCCTTGTATTAACAGATTTCTTTCTTCCTTCAGTTGTAATTTTTCTAAAATTGTTTGTGACGGCATTAATACTTCCATAATTAAAAAGATTTAAAAACGTTGGCAAAATTAGATTACCTGTACATACATTAATAGTATCGTAAGGAGTTTTTGAAAAGAAATGAATAATATTCAGACAAAAAATAATTGGAATGGATAAAGTTACCCCTTTTTTTTAAACATCAAACAAAAAAGACCTTCCGGTTTACGAAAGGTCTTTTTAGAAATACAGCAGTTGCTTTATTTTACAGGCTTGTAATATTTTAATGCTTCATTCATATAGCCCTTTATTTTTTCAATTCTATTTGCATCTGCCGGATGGGTGCTTAATATTTCCGGGGGCTTCTGCCCTCCACTTGCAGCCATCATTCTTTCCCAAAAAGTAACTGCTTCTCTCGGGTTATAGCCTGCCATGGCACAAAAAATTAATCCATAATGGTCCGCTTCATATTCCTGGTTGCGGGAATTTGGAAGGGTATATCCCAATTGACTGCCCGGGCCATACACGGTATTAAAAATGCTATTTACTTTAGGATTGTTAGACGTAGCTATGTTTACAAGTTCTCCAAGGCCCTGGGTAACTATTTCCTGGCTCATTCTTTCATTGCCATGCCTGGCAACGGCATGGGTAATTTCGTGTCCCAGAACTACGGCCAAAGCAGCTTCATTTTGTGTAACCGGTAACAAGCCTGTATATACTACCACTTTGCCTCCGGGCATACACCACGCATTCACTTCTTTATTATCCACCAGATTAAATTCCCATTTATACCCACTTAATACATCACTCTTGCCCTGCCGGGTGTAATATTGTGTAATAGCATTCGCAATCCTTGATCCTACCCGCTTTACCATTTCTGCATCCCTGTTTGTACCTGCACTCACTACATTGCTTTTTGATAAAAAACTCTGGTATTCAGTTACAGCCATTTGCTGCATCTGGCTTTCAGGCACCAGGCTTAACTGGTTACGCCCTGTAACTGCATTGCGGGTGCAAGCAGCAAAAAATGGCAGTACTGCCAAAAGAAACAATATTTTTTTCATGGTGAATATTTTATTTACTCCAAAACAATTGGCGTACCAATTTTACAATCAATAATTTATAAAGATAATAATTGAAAGAATGGCAGGAACAAAAGCAGTTTATTTTCTACGGGCCCGGCGCCTGTCCCGGTATTTTAAAATGGGTACACGGCTTTCGTTGCCGCGTAAAATTTTCATAATATTTTTTTGGTGGGTAAGAATAATCATAGCGGCTACCAGCACTGCGAATATTCTATAGATAACCACATCATCATTCCATATCCACAAAACACAAATGGGCAAGAAAAGACCGGCTAAAATAGAACTTAAGGATACATATCTTGTAAAAAACAAAACCAGTAAAAAAACACCAACACAACTGGCGGCTATTACAGGTTGTATGGCCAGCATCATTCCAAATAATGTAGCCACACCCTTACCACCTCTGAACTGGGCAAAAACAGGGAAAACATGCCCCATTACCGCAGACAACCCGAGCCCAACCATTAAATTAGTTCTGGCCCATTCATCGTGTAAATAAGAAGGTAAAAAATAAAACAGGCATACTGCTGCTACTCCTTTTAAAATATCAAATATCATTACGATGGTACCGTATTTTGAACCCAATACCCTGAATGTATTGGTAGCACCCATGTTACCACTTCCGTAATCACGGATATCTACGCCGAAAAAACTTTTGCTTACAATTAATGCTGTTGGTATGGAACCAATTAAGTAAGCAATAATTATCAATAGTAATTCCTTCATCGTTTCTTAGTGAGTTGAATTTACAAATATATTGAATTATACCTTTCGGAGTTCATTTTTAATCTCCCCATATGATTTAAAAAATTATTTTTCCGCGTTAATCGCTATCCAGTTTCCTTTTTGATGGGTTGAGATATATTGAAAACCAGCAGCCTTGATATTATCCTTCATTGTGCTTTCATCTTCCTTCAAAAACCCGCTAAAAATTATTTTACAGCCAGGTTTGGTTACCAATTCTATAGCTGCAAGATTAACGGTGATTACATTGAGGTTAATGTTCGCAAGGACGACATCATATTTTTTTACGAGGGGAATGTTATTATGTTGCTCAATGATAATTTTTGTACAATCATTCCGGCCTATATTTTCTTTGGCATTGGTGATGCTCCATTCATCATTATCAATGGCCGATACATTCCCGGCCCCCAGTTTTTCAGCCAGAATTGCGAGAATCCCGGTGCCTGTACCAAAATCCAGTACCCTTTTTTGTTTAAAATCAATTGCCTCCATTTGGTGTATTACCAAATATGTAGTGGCATGGTGGCCGGTTCCAAAGCTCATTTTTGGAGTAATGATTATTTCATGTTGTACGTTGTGTATGGGCAGATGAAAATGTGCCCGGATGGCTACAAAATTATCTACAACCACCGGTTCAAAACTTTCTTCCCATTGCTGGTTCCAGTTAATATTTTCAACAGTTGTTTTTGTATATTCAAGCGATGAAAATAATTGCATTATTTTGTTGAAATCATCTTCAACAAAATTTTCTTCCGCAATAAAAGCGTGCAAAGTATGTTCAGTTTCTTCAAAACCCTCAAATCCCTGTCCGCTTAATAAGGCTATCAATTGTTCAGATTGGTCAGGCGTTGTTATTTCGAAATCAAAAGATAAATAATTCATGAAAGGATTTTTTATTTCTTTAACAGTTATAATAAAAAAACTCCGGAGAAAAATTTCCGGAGTAATATTTTAAAATCAGCCTTTACTATTGTTGGATACTTAGCCCTTAGGCTGTGCTTCTGGTTTTGGCATCAATGCTTTGCGGCTTAATTTAAATTTGCCGGTCCGCTGATCAATCTCCAGTAATTTAACTTTCACTTTATCCCCTTCTTTAAAGATACCGTCCATGGTTTCCAAACGTTTCCAGCTTATTTCACTAATGTGCAGCAAACCTTCTTTTTTTGGAAGAAACTCTACAAAAGCACCGAACTCTTTAATGCTTTTTATAGTGCCTTCATACGTATCACCAACCACAGGTGTGGCTACCAATCCTTTAATCCAGTTTACAGCTTTATCAAGGCTTTCTTTAGATGCAGAAAATACGCTTACTTCACCCACATTGTTTACTTCTTCAATATTGATAGTGGCGCCAGTCTCACGTTGCATTTCCTGTATTATCTTACCACCAGGCCCTATTACAGCACCGATGTATTCCTTATCAATAATAAGCTTCACCATACGTGGTGCATGTGGTTTTACCTCTTCCCTGTGTGCGGGCATACAAGCATACATGGCATCCAGAATATGCAGACGTCCTTTGCGTGCCTGTTCCAGTGCCTGGCGCATAATGTCCATGCTTAAGCCATCCACCTTAATATCCATCTGTACACCGCAAATACCATCACGGGTGCCTGTAACTTTAAAATCCATATCACCTAAATGATCTTCATCTCCCAGGATATCTGTCAGTACTGCAAACTGGTCTTCTTTTTTAATAAGGCCCATTGCAACACCGCTCACATGTTTTTTAACCGGTACACCGGCATCCATTAAAGCCAGCGAACCAGCACAAACAGTTGCCATAGAAGAAGAACCATTTGATTCCAGGATATCACTTACAACCCTTACTGTGTAAGGATATTCTTTACCGGGCATCATTTTCTTTAAAGAGCGCATGGCTAAGTTACCATGACCAACTTCCCTTCGGCCAACACCTCTCATCATCTTAACTTCGCCTGTAGAAAAAGGAGGGAAATTATAATGTAAAATGAATTTTGTATAATCAGATTTAAAAGCACTTTCTACCAGCAACTCATCTAACGGCGTACCAAAAGTAACCGTCGTAAGCGATTGGGTTTCGCCTCTGGTAAACAAAGATGAACCATGTGGCGTAGGCAAAATACTGATCTCCATCGCAAGGTCACGTACATCTTCAGTACCTCTTCCATCCAAACGTTTTCTGTCGTTCAGTATCATATCTCTTACCACATAATATTGCAGTTCGCCAAAATAATGGCCTATCAACGTTTTATCTTCTGACAATAATTCTTCTCCCAAAAATACTTTTACTTCATCTTTCAATGCAAGGTAAGCATCGCTTCTTTCGTGTTTAGCAGATGCTGATGCTGAAATGGCATACATTTTATCTTTTGCAAAAGCGCTGATCTTTTCGTTCAGTTCATCATTGCGGTAAGGTTTGGTATATTCCCTTTTTACTGCACTTCCTACCTGGTCTCGTAAATCTGCCTGCGCTTTAATCTGTATTTTGATTGCTTCATGCCCCAGCTCAATTGCTTTAATAAGGTCTTCTTCCTGGCACTCATTTGCTTCACCTTCCACCATCATAATGTTCTTTTCAGTAGCGGCTATCAAAAATTCCAAGTCACATTCTGCTAATTCAGTGCGGCTGGGGTTAACGATAAAAACGCCGTTTTTTCTGCCAATACGTACTTCAGATATAATTTCCTGGATGGGAATATTGGAAACGGCCAATGCTGCAGAAGCAGCCAAACATCCCAACGCATCAGGTAGTACTTCTGCATCGCTTGATACTAAACTGATCAGCACCTGTACATCACATAAATAATCTTCGGGAAACAACGGACGCAGTGCCCTGTCTATTAAACGGCTGGTTAATATTTCATAATCATTCAGCCTTGCTTCTCTTTTAAAGAAGGAACCCGGCACACGGCCTGCGGAAGCAAATTTTTCCTGGTAATCTACAGATAAAGGGAAAAAATTTTGTCCCTCTTTGGGTTCCTTATTGGCCACTACAGTAGCTAATAAGATACAATCTCCCTGGCGCACTGTAACCGCACCGTCAGCCTGGCGGGCCATTTTACCTGTTTCAATGGTAACCATACGGCCGCCACCTATATCAAAGGTTACTGATTTAGTTGTTAAACTCATATTTGTAATTTATAAAATTAGAAAAGGGGCAATGCAATCACCATCAAAAAACGGGTATAAATAACAACAATTCCCAACTGTAATAACTATAGTTGGGAATTAATTATTTAAACATGGTAGTTGTTTTTATTTACGAAGACCTAACTTTTCAATTAAACCTCTGTAGCCAGTCAAATCGTGTTTGCTAAGATAAGTAAGTAAACGCTTACGTTGACCTACCATCATCATCAGTCCACGCTGAGAAGAGAAGTCTTTTCGGTTGGTTTTAAGATGATCAGAAATATGGTTGATACGCTCTGTTAACAGTGCAACCTGACCTTCAATTGATCCTGTATTGGCAGCTTTACCACCAAAGTCTGT
>JAYUBR010000235.1:0-2202 GCA_043740775.1 Ferruginibacter sp.
AAAGCAGAGAACACAACTGATGCAAACAGGGCGTTGAACAGGCGTGTACAGTTTATAATTACAGCAAATGAAAAAATGAAAGCAGACGCAAAAGCAGAGGCAGATAAAACCAAACAGTAAAATTTTTATTTTAATACGACTAGTGCTAAAAAGCCTCTCATTTCTGAAAGGCTTTTTTTTGTACCCGTACGGGACTCGAACCCGTGATTGCGAAAACTGCCCGGCAGAATATATTTTCCAGATCCCTGCAAAAAAACTATTCAATAATAATCTTTGTTGTCTTGGTATGGCCTTCCCTGTCAACCTGCAGCACATAAATCCCTTTTTTTAAATCAGCTACATTAAGGTTATAATTAGTATTGCTTACTTCGTTGTAGGTCCATTGTTTTACAACTGCATTGGTATTAAAATTATATAGTGTCATTATGGTTTTCCCTTGCGAATCTATTACACGTAGCTGAGATGAAGAAGATGAAGTTGTGGTATCAGCAACATTAGTGAAACTCAAATTAATATTATTGGTGGCTGGGTTTGGCGAAGCAGCAATACTGAAACTGCTGAAAGTACAGCAGGAACAGCCTGAGTAATTAAAATGAGTTAAGGGAAAAGCAGTACTTACCCCACATGCATTGCCTGCAACAAGGCCAACGTCTCCACCCGTTTGATAAGGGCTGTAGATTGGTACATTTAAAGTAATAACCCTTGTACCCTGGCCTGAAACATAAGTTAATCCACCAGAGTAAATCCAGTTATAACTTGTAGCATCAGGAAGCTGGCCTGCCAACGGGCCAAATTGTGCCCGGTATCCGTAACAGATAGATGATGGATTGCTGTAAATAGCATATTGTGCATGGGTATATACCCCCACCTGTATCGTTTTGTATAAAACAACCGATGCCCCACAGGTATTTGTCATGGTAAGTTTTATAGTTTCTGAACCGGCACTTTGGTTTGTTACATTAATTAAATCTGTGCCCTGCCCGTTGGTAATGAGTAACCGCCCACTTAAAAATTCCCACAAAATAGTTACCCCATTGGGAACATTGTTTAATTGATATTGCCCTGTTGTACAAATGATGGCTGGCCCCGAAATAGTTGCTGTGCTATTGCAAAGTCCATTGGTACCGGCACAATTAACAGGCTGAATATTTAAAATATTTCTTTTAATAAAAAGTGCGGTTTGAAATGTAATATCTGCATTGTGAAAATGATTCCATTGGTTATTGTTAGCAGGATAAACCAAATTATTTTTTTCATTAGTATAAGGATCTGCCGAACAACCACCTACTACAGTGCAATCAGAAGTTCCGGTCATTACTGCTTTAAAAGGTGATAAGGAAGGAGTGATTAATGTGTTTCCATTTACCTGCCCTGCATTCTGAATCTGGTTATCTATATTATAAAATATATTAGCGCTTTGCCAACTTGTTGTAGAATTGTATGTTTGGTTTTGTAAATCTAATGCGCTTGCTGTGGCAACAAAATTATGGCCATCATGACTATTGGTTGTGGCTGGCGAACCAAGACCCGGAAACCAGCTTTTTGCAAACTCAGTTTGCGTTTGTACAAAGCTGCCCTGCCCATCATCATAAGGATACTGACCAGTATAATCAAATCTTCGTACTCTTAATCGTAATTGCGGATAAGGAATTCCAAATATTTTTCTAAATGTAAGCCCAAAAAAACTGTAATAGGCAATGGTAGCCTTTGCGTTGTTTTCCGGTACTGCAGCGGCTTGTGCATCCAGGTTTACCAGCAAGAGCCCGATTGAACCTGCAAATATTTGTGATTGCGGATTAAAAGGATTGGCAGGAGTAAATTGTTTCCCGTCCCCTGCATCTTTATTTGCTGTGTTGTTGCCCCTTCCAAAAGCAATTCCAAAATTATTTGTTTGTTGCGGATAACCTTTGCTTTGCAGGCGTGGAGCGAAAGCGGCTCTTAAGGGTTCAAGAGTATATAAATTGGGGAACCAACTTATTCCATTATTATAAGAACCATAGGTTACCAGCATTTGCCTCGCAGCCGGGCTTTTAAATGCATCATCTAATTTTCTTAAATCGCTGTTCCATCTTAAATAAGGCAAATCCCTTACTATTTCCTTAAAAACATATTGCATGCCTAAAGGAATGTTAGCTCCCTGTTGCGGGGCATCATAACTGAAATAGTTGGCTACATTATGCTGCAGGCCCCTATCTTCCATAT
>JAYUBR010000236.1:0-2202 GCA_043740775.1 Ferruginibacter sp.
GCTTTCATTTTCATTTTTTAATTCGGTTACTTCTGTAAGTTTTTTATTAATCGCTTCATCTTTATTTTTTAATTCATTGGTTCTTTTTACCAGAGCCTGTATGGCAGCCATATCTATCCCTATCATATCAATGGGGTTAACAGTGGTATCGTTGCCAATAACGCCATATTTATCATGGCCAAAAGCGGTATTAAAATCCTGCGCCATAATTCCGTAATGACGGTAGGATTTAGGGTCCTGCATTTTATAATTCCAGGATGTAAAATTGATGTTGGAAAGTTTTTGTAAAACGTCTTCGCCATTAAGCGGCTCAAAATTTTCTTTGCGGTTTTTGTCGCAAAAAGCTGTCCATGAATTGCCACCATGTGGAATCAGTACTCCTATCGCAACATTGGCGTCAGTCCTGAATACATAACCGCCATCAAAGATCATCGCCATCTCATTTGAATGATCATTACTTAGTACAGCTCTGGTTGAATTATCTCCAATAATGAATGAGCCGTTCCACGCAGCGGTTGATACATTATTTCCCATCGCGGTAGATGCATCGCCGCTGGCAGTAGTACCATATCCTGTTGTAGTCGAATTTACTCCACTGGCGTTGGTTGTATTTCCTATTGCAGTTGAGCTTGGGCCACTTGCTACAGTATTATATCCTAATGATAGGGAATTTGGGCCACTGGCAGTAGTTGTATTTCCTAATGAGACGGAGCCAATTCCACTGGCTTGTGCATTATGACCCATGGCTGTAGAATATTGACCACTGGCTATATTATTTGCTCCAAATACAGTGGCATAATCTCCACTGGCTAAATTATCCCTGCCCAGTGCAGTTGAAAAGTTGCCGGTTGCCTGATTGCCAATTCCCATTGCAACAGAATAATAACCACTTGCCGTTGTTAGGTATCCAGTAGCTGTTGAGCCGGTACCTATATTCCTATCATCCCATTGTGTTCCATCAACAAAGCCAGCCCGAAATGCTGCCTTACCTGGATAAAACATTAAACGGGAACCACCACCTAAATTAGGAACAGTACCAGTTGAAAAATTGTAAGCCCCCGTTATTAAAATACCTTTGGTTGTGTTTGTACCTGCATCTATATGCAGCAACGAAGCAGCATTAGGCGTGGCAGTGCCAATGCCTACCTGTGCATACAGTTTTGTAAAAAAAATACAAAAAGAAATGGCGGCGAGAAGAATGATTTTTTTCATAAAAATTTTTTAAAGTATTTTATTGTTACCAATATTTTTTAAGACAGAATTTTTATCCATTACAAATTTCCAGTAACAAGCAGTATTTAACACTACCCGCTTATGTAGTTTTATAAAATAAAAGCGGAAGATATCCAGGCATTTAAAAATGCAATAATTGAGAAAGAATTATTTATTGTTTTTTTATAGCAAATGTTGTATTTAAAAATATTTCAAAGGGTGCATTTTCGTCATTAATATGGCGGCTTGCTTTATCAATGCACTGAGGAGATTTGCCACCTGTCATAGTAAATTCATTTTTTTCTTTGAAGGAGCCTTTTATGGTTTGCTGTGCTTTAAAAATTGGATACTCCATCCACCTTATCAATGGCAATACAGCTATTGCCATATATATTTCCCTGTTTTCAACTGCCTCTGAAAAATCAACAAGCGCAGGGTTTATAAACAATTTTATTTTTTCTGCATTCAAATCATAATCGGCATCTACAGGAATATTAAAATATGCAGGGGTGGCAAGCCCTCTGGCCACTGCTCCAAAGCCCATTTTATCGTGCTCACTGGTAGCAAAAGGAACAGCAGGTGGTAAAAAATCTCTTAACACAATTACTTTCACAAATTTATCCCTTCCCTTCATTTCATCTTTAACAGCTTCTTTAGCGTCTGCAAAAAAAGTAAATTTTGTAGCATTGCCTTCAATGTTCCCTTTCATTTTAATTGTTCTGCCTGCTTTATCTTTTGGATAACGAAGGCTAAATGCCGCCTCCATTTCCACACCATATTTCCACCATACCTGGTGATCATCATTGCGAAAGATTACTGTGTAATCATGCTTTACAGTTCCCTCATACACCCCACAGTATTTTCTAAGCAAATAATCCGAAGCCATTGTAACCAAATCGCCTGCAATACCGGCAACGCCTATTTTGCTTGTAAGTGATTTAGCATCTACCGCTGCTGTTGCGAATATTTTTCCGGTTTCTTTTGAAACCC
>JAYUBR010000237.1:0-2202 GCA_043740775.1 Ferruginibacter sp.
CACGGCAGCATAGCATAGCAAGAATAATGGCCATTTTGATTGTCTTTATCATGGATTGATTTTAATGGTTAATTGAATAATGAGTTTGCTTCCTTCACCATTCTTCCTTTCCACTTTAATCTCACCACCATGTGCTTTTACAATACTACCATAATTAAATAAGCTCTTTAAAAATATATTGTTCATCATATTCAATTTTAAATTTGTTTAAAAACTCAAGGTACTCATCCCTGAACGTTTGTTTTTTGTGATGGGCTTCCTGATTTTTTATGTATTTATATACGCTATCTATTTGCGATTGGCTATAAGAAAACACGCCATAACCTTCCTGCCATTCAAATCGCTCTTTTGTCAATGAATGGTCATTGATGTATTTGGAAGATTTTGCTTTTACTGTTTTCAGTAACTCCGAAACTGAAACTACTGGTTTTAATCCAAGTAAACAATGTACATGGTCTTCTACTCCATTTACGATAATTGTTTTACAGGATGTTTCATTAATTAAATTACCAATGACAGCATACAAATTATTGCTCCATTTTTTATCAATTACCGCCTTTCGGTATTTTACTGCAAAAACTGTTTGCAGATAAATTTGATGATATGTGTTTGCCATAAACTTATAGTTTTTCGTTACCTTTTTTATATGGGCCGAGCCAACGGCTCTCAATTTATAATCGTGGTTTTATCAACGGATTAAAATCCGTTGTTACAATATCCATCGAGCGTACGGCTCTTAATTTGTTATCCTTGATTGTATCAACTGAATAAAATTTGTTGTTACAATATCAACCGAACTTGCCTGTCCTTAGGTAAGGATCTATTTTAAAATATCCCCCTCGTATTTTAATTTTCCTATGCAGAGCCGTAGGCTCGGTTTTGTTTTGTAACGCCGGATTTTAATCCGGCGAAAACAAGTGCAAACTATAAAAGAGTGCTATAGGCACGATGCATATTGATTATAAGACTTGCAATTTAATTATAAACTCAGTTCCTTCCCCTTCCTTCGTCTGTACTTTTATTTCACCGCCATGTGCTTTTATAATATCATAGATTGTCTGAATCACAGACCTGCCTGCCGGACAGGCAGGTTAAACGGATTTATGGATTTCACTAATTTTAAATCCGTGTAATTTTTTAATCGAATTACAATCTGTCATTCAGACTACAGGCAATTAAAAAATAAACTCACTTCCTTCCCCCTCTTCAGTTTCCACTTTTATTTCGCCGCCATGTGCTTTTATAATATCATAAATTGTCTGAACCATGATTAAATTGATTAAATGATTACCATGATTTATGATTCGGGCAAAATAATTGTGAATGTTGAGCCTTCGCCCTCTTTCGTTTCCACCTTTATTTCTCCGCCATGCGCTTTAATGATATCATAACTTAAACTCAAACCTAGCCCGGTTCCTTGTCCTGTTGGCTTGGTGGTAAAGAATGGTTGAAATATCTTGTCCAGCACTTTTTGAGGAACACCAGGCCCGTTATCTTTCACCGAGATTAAAACTTTATTCCCTTCCTTTTTTGTACTCACCCAAACAGTAGGTTCATGTTTATATTGAGGATCCTTAAAACCTCCTTCGGGGGGCAGGGAGGCCGCATAAAATGCATTGGTGAGTAAATTCAAAATAACTCGCCCAATATCCTGCGGAATGATATTGATGTTGCCAATACTTTCATCAAAATCAGTTTTAATAGTTGCGTTGAAAGATTTGTCTTTTGCTCTTAACCCATGATAGCTCAATCTTAAATATTCATCACATAAGGCATTAATATCGGTTGATTCTTTTATGCCAGAACTACTTCTTGAATGTTGCAGCATACCTTTTACAATAGCATCAGCCCGTTTGCCATGGTGGTTTATTTTTTCTTCATTATCTATCACATCATTTGCCAAAGCTTTCACTTCATCCATATTGCCCTTATCAATTTCATCTTTCATTTCTGCAAGTAATTCTTTATTCACTTCCGAAAAATTGTTTACAAAATTCAACGGGTTTTGTATTTCATGTGCAATGCCGGCGGTGAGTTCGCCAAGGCTTGCCATTTTTTCTGACTGGATGAGTTGGGTTTGGGTGGACTTCAATTCTGTTAATGCATCTTCAGCCCTTTTCTTTTCAGCCTGCAGTTTAATTAGATCTTCTGCTGCTTGTAAGGCATGTGCCTCTGCAATTTTTAAATCATTGAAACGGGTAA
>JAYUBR010000238.1:0-2197 GCA_043740775.1 Ferruginibacter sp.
TGTTGTATTAGATGGGTTTGGTAAAATTATCCCGGTTTTTAAAGATATGTTCACCCAACTGGAAGGATATTTCGACAGCCTCTCTTCCAAAATTGCTCATTAATTTGAGGCATTATTTTATTTACTGTAATTTTAACCCGAATCACTATTTTAGTGGTTGGTATATCACGTGCATTTTTATCAGTTCCAACAATGAGTTACGAATTTAAACAAGACGGAAAATTTAAATATATAGAAGTTGGAGAGGGCGAACCATTATTACTGCTTCATGGCTTATTTGGTGCACTAAGTAATTTTAGAGACCTTATTGAACACTTTAGACGAACTCACAAAGTAATTGTGCCCATACTTCCTTTGCTTGACCTGGATTTACTGCATACATCAGTAGGCGGTTTAGAAAAATTTGTCTTCCGGTTTATTGAACACCGCAATTATATCAATATTCATTTACTGGGTAACTCTTTAGGTGGTCATGTGGCATTGATACATATTTTAAAACACCCTGAGCGTATTAAATCGTTGATATTAACCGGCAGTTCTGGTTTATTTGAAAATGGCATGGGCGATACTTATCCTAAACGAGGTGATAAAGAATACATCCGGAAAAAAACGGAGCTTACCTTTTATGATCCTGCCTTGGCAACAGAGGACCTGGTGAATGAAGTATTTGAAATAACAAATAACCGCATTAAAGTAATAAAAATAATAGCCCTTGCAAAAAGCGCTATCCGCAATAACCTGGGCGAAGAATTGAATGATATAAAACAGCCTACCTGTCTCATCTGGGGTAATAACGACAGCATTACACCTCCATTTGTTGGTAAAGAATTTAACAATCTTATTCCGAACAGCGAGTTGCATATTATTGATAAATGTGGCCATGCACCTATGATGGAAGTGCCGCAGGAATTTAACAGCATACTGGATACTTTTTTGGCAAAACAAAAAACACCTGTTGCAACAGTTAAACAAATTTAATTGTCTATACTTAAAATAAGTATTCAACCGTTATTGTAAGGATACAATTATTCTTTTATGCTTACAGCAGAACTGATTAATAATAATATTCCGAGACTGCAATTGCAGGACTCCATTGGCAAGGCACTTCGTCTTATTAACGATTATCGTGTTACACATCTTCCTGTTGTAAATGATGAAAAATATTTGGGAATGATCAGTGAAGACGATCTGCTGGATGCCTATGATGAAAAAACAGTGATTGAATCATTGCAGGAACATTTTGTGCATGACTCGGTAAAAGACAATGTACATTTTTTAACCGCGGTGAATTATATCAGTTTGCATGAAACTTCCATTGTCCCGGTTATTACACCTGCAAATGCATTCGCAGGTGTAATAACAGTGTCAGATCTCTTAAAAACACTGGCTGCTTTTTCAGGTTCAAACGAATTGGGTGGCATCATTGTAATGGATATGGAACGCTCCCAGTTTTCCGTTTCGCAGATAAGCCGTATTGTGGAAAGTAATGATGCAGTGATTTTACACCTCAACACAACAAGGCACCCCGATTCTGGAATACTCACTGTTACCCTTCATGTAAACAAGCAGGAAATTACCGGCATTGTTGCAGCTTTTGAAAGATACGAGTACAATGTAATTTATACTTTTAGTGATGAAAAATTTGAAGATAATATAGATACCAACTACCGGCATTTAATGAACTACCTGGACATTTAACTTCCTTTGTATATTCCCATTCTATATCTGCCGTCAGCAGATTACTGCATTATTTTTTTAAAAATGCCGCTGTTTTTTAATGTTGTCGCTGGCTTTTATAACCAATTGCAGTAAGGTTTACCCGGTAATTTATATAAAAGATTTGTAAAAAATTTTCAGCTAAATTAGCAGAACTTATAAATATATGGTTACCGTCTGTTCAGCTAAACAGGTTATTTTTACACGGGTGGTGTTAATTACCGGAATAGTGAAAACTTTTTCATGTATGGACAAAAAGTATTAAAAATGAAAATTGCAATATATAGCAGGGGCATAGAAAATGATCAGCATAAAGACATTGAAACCTTTATGGAAGAACTGAAAACCTACAATGTTGAACCTGTTTTTTTCCAGGACTTTTTTAACCGGTTTTATTCGGCTGTAAACATGCGGGGTAAATACAGCACCTTTAATGCTGCTGAAGACCTGGACGATAGTTTTGATTTTATGATTAGCCTGG
>JAYUBR010000239.1:0-7359 GCA_043740775.1 Ferruginibacter sp.
AAAAAAAAATCAATGAAAAAAAATACGTTTTGCTACCTGATCACTTATCTGTTTTTACAATTGTCAATCGGACAAAATAACCTTGCCATCAATACCGATTCAGGCAAAGTAAAAATAAACCGTAACATTTACGGGCATTTTGCTGAGCACCTTGGCCATTGTATTTATGGCGGTTTTTACGTGGGAGATACTTCTAAAATCCCCAACACAAACGGCGTGCGCAATGATATTATTGATGCACTCAAAAAATTAAAAATTCCCAACCTTCGCTGGCCGGGTGGTTGCTTTGCAGATACCTATCACTGGAAAGACGGTATTGGGCCAAAAGATAAAAGACCCTCCATGGTAAACAAATGGTGGGGCGGTGTAACCGAAGACAATAGTTTTGGTACACACGATTTTTTAAACATGTGCGAATTGCTGGGAGCAGAGCCTTACCTGTCTGGCAACGTGGGCAGTGGCACCGTACAGGAACTGGCGGACTGGGTGCAGTACACCAATTTTAAAGGCAAAAGCCCAATGAGTGATTTGCGTACACAAAATGGCAGAACAGCACCATGGAAAGTAAAACTGTGGGGTATTGGCAACGAAGCCTGGGGTTGCGGTGGCAATATGAAACCAGAATATTATGCAGATGAATATCGCAAGTTTGCCACGTTCATTTCCGATTGGGAAAATACAGGTGGTTTGTTGCGCATTGCCTCCGGCGCAAGTGATGCAGACTACAACTGGACGGAAACACTGATGAAAAATATTCCCCTTAACATGCTGGGCGGTGTAGCCATGCATCATTATTCAGTACTGGACTGGAATAAGAAAGGTCCCGCAATTGAATTCAGTGAAGACCAATATTTCCATATCATGAAGCAGGCGTTGATGATGGATGAACTGGTAACCAAACATGCGGCCGTTATGGATAAATATGATCCCAAACAAAAAATCGCTTTGGTAGTGGATGAATGGGGTGGATGGTATGATGTGGAAAAGGGCACCAACCCTGGTTTTTTATACCAGCAAAACACCATCAGGGATGCCATGATTGCAGGGGTAACGCTGAACATTTTTAATAACCATGCAGACAGGGTAAGAGTAGCCAATTTAGCGCAGTGCGTAAATGTATTGCAGGCTGTTATTCTTACCAACAAAGAAAAAATGATCCTTACGCCAACCTATCATGTAATGGAAATGTACAACGTTCACCAGGATGCTACTTTATTGCCGTTAACCCTTACCGTGAATGATTATATTTTTAATGGTGAAAAACTACCTGCTGTATCTGCGTCCGCGTCTAAAGACAGTCTGGGTGTGATTCACATTTCATTGGTAAACATTGATCCAACAAAACCACAAAAAATTACCATTGCATTAAAAGGAGAGAATAAAAAGAACCTGTCAGGCAAAATATTGTCATCAAAAAAACTGCAGGACTATAACTCATTCACTGAACCTGAAAAAATAAAACCTGCTGTTTTTAGTAATGCAACAATTGATAAAAATGTTTTGACTGTAACCTTGCCTCCAACGGCGGTGGTTATTTTAACGCTTAAATAGTAGAATATAAATGCAGCAAAAATTATTTACAGAAAAATAGATTCTTATGTTTAATAATAATAATAGCTGCGGCAAATTAAAAAGTATTAAATGAGCTATATAAAATGGAATAACAGGCGGTTCAAAAAATTGCTTTTGCCTGGTAAATTAGTTTTGCTGTTTGCTTTGAATTGCATTGCTACTTCAGCGCAAAAAATGGCACCTTTAGCAACACCAGGTAATCCCATTATCAAGGATAAATACACCGCTGATCCCGGTGCAATGGTGTATAAAGATTCTTTGTATTTATACACTGGGCATGATGAACAACCAGCCCCAAAGGAAGGTTATATGATGCATGAATGGCTTTGCTTTTCCTCTACCGATATGGTGCATTGGAATGAATATCCCATACCACTTACAGTAAAAGATTTTACCTGGGCAAAAGACGATGCATGGGCTTCGCAGGTGATTGAGCGCAAAGGAAAATTTTACTGGTATGTGGCTACAGAACATGCGACTGTTCCGGGTAAGGCCATCGGCGTAGCGGTATCGGATAAACCAACCGGCCCTTTTAAAGATCCACTGGGAAAGGCTTTGGTGACAAATAACATGACAAGCCCGGAAAGTAAAATGATGTGGGATGATATTGATCCTTCTGTAATTATTGATAAAGATGGCCAGGCATATCTTTTTTGGGGCAACCGTAAATGTTACTATGCAAAGCTGAAACAAAATATGATTGAACTGGATGGCGATATTAAAACTGTTGATTTGCCAGACTATACTGAGGCTCCATGGATACACCAGCGCAACGGCTGGTATTATCTTTCTTATGCCACCGGTTTTCCTGAAAAAATTGCCTATGCCATGAGCAAAAATATCAATGGTCCGTGGCAATATAAAGGGATTTTAAATGAAGTAGCGGGTAACTCCAACACCAATCACCAGGCCATTATTGATTTTAAAGGGAAGTCTTATTTTGTTTATCACAATGGCAGCATACAAACAGATGGTGGCAGTTTTCGCCGTTCAGTTTGTATCGATTATTTGTATTACAATACTGATGGCAGCATCAAAAGAATTGTGATGACAACCGAGGGTGTTAAGCCGGCAACTGTATCCACAAAAAAATAACAATTTGCATTTTAAATTTTACTTTCTTTAATAATAAAATAAAAAGTATGCGTATAAAGCAATTGCTTGCTGCAACATTGGTAACGACAGGGCTACTATCTGCCACAACAATACATGCACAAAACAACAACACTATTATGGTACAGGTAAACAAGCCTGTTGCTGAAGTGCAACCTACAATGTGGGGTGTTTTTTTTGAAGACATTAACCTGGGCGCTGACGGGGGCATTTACGCGGAGCTGGTAAAGAACAGGTCGTTTGAATTTTACCAGCCACTGATGGGCTGGAAAATAACACAAAGTAAATTCAATGAAGGCAGTGTGCTGGTGATGAACCGGGTGGAAAAAAATACCGCCAACCCACGCTTTATCCGCATTACAAATGCTGCCGCTGCCAATACCCTCAGTATTGCCAATGAAGGCTTCAGGGGTATGGGGATTAAAAAAGGATTGCGCTATGATTTTTCGGTAGCGTATCGTCAGCAAACTCCGGGCTTAACAGTACGCATTGAATTGGTGAGCATGGCCGGAAAAATAATTGGCGGTACAACAGTTACGCCTGCTGTTACAGCAAATGAAGATTGGTCGAAAGCCGCTGCCAGCTTTACTGCTACAGACACTTCTTTAAAAGCAACATTAAATATCAGGTTCGAAGGAACGGGAAAAATTGATCTTGACATGATCTCTTTGTTTCCTGAAGATACCTGGAAAAAAAGACCCGGTGGCATGCGGGCCGATATGATACAATTGCTCGCAGATATGAAGCCCGGCTTTATCCGTTTTCCCGGCGGTTGTATTGTGGAAGGTCATGAATTGTCAACCAGGTATCAATGGAAAAAAACAATCGGCCCGGTGGAAGACCGCCAGTTGAACATCAACCGCTGGAACAGCGAATTTGCACATCGGCCTACCCCGGATTATTATCAAACATTCGGCCTTGGTTTCTTCGAATATTTTCAACTTGCTGAAGACATCGGTGCGTCTCCGCTGCCCATCCTGAATTGCGGGATGGCCTGCCAGTTTAATACAGCCGAAGTAATACCCATTGACCAGTTGGATCCTTATGTACAGGATGCATTGGACCTGATAGAATTTGCTAACGGCGATGTAACCACGCAATGGGGAAAGGTAAGGGCAGGTATGGGCCACCCGGCATCTTTTAATTTAAAAATGATGGGTGTTGGTAATGAAAACTGGGGCCCTCAATATGTAGAGCGTTTAAAAATATTTTCCAAAGCTATCAAGGCCCGTTATCCTGATTTTAAATTGGTTAACAGTTCTGGTACTGATCCCAACGGTGAGCGTTTTGATTACCTGAATGTCGAGTTAAGAAAAATGAATGCCGACATTATTGATGAACATTATTATCGCAGACCGGAATGGTTTTTGGCCAATGCGTCACGGTATGATAATTATCCAAGAAATGCATCAAAGATTTTTGCCGGTGAATACGCCGCCCAAAGCGATCATACTGTAAGCATCGAAAATAAAAATAATGCAGAAACGGCGATAGCAGAAGCAGCTTTTATGACTGGCCTGGAACGCAATGCAGCCGTGGTAAACATGGCTTCTTACGCCCCTTTGTTTGCACACATTGATGGCTGGCAATGGACGCCTGATCTTATCTGGGTGAATAACCTGCAATCTTACGGTACCCCCAACTACTATGTACAAAAATTATACAGCATCAACAAAGGAACCAATGTGGTACCTGCTTTAATGGATGGTAAATCAATCTCAGGACAAGACAGCATTTATGTTTCATCAGTGATTGATAAAAATACAGGCGATGTAATTGTAAAAATCGTAAACGCATCGGGCAACACTGTAAACAAAACAATTGCTTTGAATGGGGCAAAAAAATTATCATCAAATGCAACGCTGACCATTTTAAAAACCAATGCGGCTGGCAATGTAAATACTTTTGCAAAGCCGGATGCAGTTAGTCCTGTTACATCAACCATGGCGGTAAATGGAAATAAAATAAATGCTGTTTTACCAGCCAATTCATTCAGCGTGTATCGCATTGGAATGAAATAAAGTGATATGAAAAAAATAGTTTCTTTTTTATCAATATTGTTGTTATCGGGTAATCTGTTTGCTCAAAAAAAAGCGATTATAAACGACACACTGATTCCGGTGCATGACCCTGTCATCATAAGGCAGGATAGTGCCTATTATATATTCTGTACAGGGCAGGGTATTACCGCCTTTTCATCACAGGATATGAAACACTGGAAACAATTAAAACCTGTTTTTGATAAGGCGCCACAATGGGCAGTGAATGCCATTCCATCTTTTAAAGGGCATATCTGGGCACCGGATATCAGTTATCACAACGGGCAATATTATTTGTACTATGCGGTATCTGCTTTTGGAAAAAATACTTCCTGCATTGGTTTAGCTACTAACAAAACATTGGATCCTTCATCCCCCAATTTTAAGTGGATAGATCATGGTAAGGTGATACAGTCTGTGCCAGGCAGGGACATGTGGAATGCGATTGATCCCAATCTTATTATGGATGAAAACAACATACCCTGGCTTGCATTTGGTTCTTTCTGGAATGGAATGAAACTGGTAAAGCTGGATAGCACCTTAACGGCAGTTGCAGAACCGCAGGAATGGTACACTGTTGCTGCCCGTAAAAGGGATTATATATTACCAGATTCCGTTGCCGGCGATGCCGCTATTGAAGCGCCTTTTATCTATCGCCATGGAAAATATTTTTATCTTTTTGTGTCGTTTGATTATTGCTGCCGTGGCGAAAAAAGCACGTATAAAATGATGGTGGGCAGAAGTGAAAAAGTAACCGGTCCATATGCAGATAAAGATGGTGTGCCAATGAATCTTGGTGGTGGCAGTACAGTATTAGAAGGAGATAAAAACTGGCATGGCGTAGGTCACAATGCAGTGGCGGGTTTTAATGGTACCGACTATCTTATTTTTCACGGGTATGATGCTACTGACAATGGAAGAAGTAAATTACGCATTGAAAAAATTGCCTGGGTAAATGATTGGCCCGTTGTTGGGTGGAGGCCGAGGTGAGGGGGTGAGTGGTGAATGGGCAATTGTGAGTGATGAATAAAACACCATTGATAACTGGCAATTCCCAATTCCCAATTCACAATTGCCCATTGCCCAATTAATTACAAACACCAATAATTATTATCATAATTTTATTTTTTAATCATTAAATAACTTCCCTTTAAACGATAAGGGCAAACAAAAACGTATGAAAAAAGCAACAGCGTTCAGCATTGCAATTGCATTAACCGGCGCAGCATTTATTACATCCTGCAATAACAATCAAACAACTAACGAAAAAATGGAAACAAAAGCCGGCATTACAAAAACAGCCTGGGGAAATACCGATGGCAAAAATATTTTTTTATACACGCTTACCAACGCAAAAGGTGTGCAGGTAAAAATTTCCAACTATGGTGCAACGGTTACTTCATGGGTATCGCCTGATAAAAATAACAAACCTTCAAGTATTGTGCTGGGGTTCGACAGTTTGAGTGGCTACCTTGCCAAACCTCCTTATTTTGGCGCAGTGGTTGGTCGTTATGGCAACCGCATTGCAAAAGGAAAATTTAAAATTGATACCGCTCAATATACACTGGCCACCAACAACGGTCCCAATGCATTGCATGGTGGATTGAAAGGCTTTGACAAACAGGTTTGGGATGCATCCACAGAGAATGATTCTACTGCAAGTTTATTGTTAAGTTATACAAGCAAAGACGGCGAAGAAGGTTATTCTGGCAATTTAAAAGTTACAGTGCGCTACACTTTAACCGATGATAATGAATTAAAAATTGAATACAACGCTACAACGGATAAGCCAACGGTGTTAAATCTTACCAACCACAGTTACTTTAATTTAACCGGCGATGTAAGCAACAGCATATTGGATCATACGCTGATGATTGATGCAGACAATTATACGCCGGTTGATACTACACTGATACCAACTGGTGAAATTAAATCTGTAAAAGGAACACCATTTGATTTTACAAAAGCTAAAAAAATCGGACAGGAAATTGCTGCTGCAGGAGGATACGATCACAATTTTGTGTTGAATAAAAAAGATTCTTCTTTGCAGAAAATTGTTGAGCTGAAAGATTCTATTTCTGGAAGAACCCTTGAAGTTTACACAACAGAACCCGGTGTTCAGTTTTATACTGGTAACTTTTTAGACGGAACATTTTCTACCCCGGCCGGCAAAAAAATCAATCAGCATGCTGCTATGTGTCTTGAAACACAGCATTTTCCTGATTCACCCAATCAACCAAAATTTCCAACTACTTTATTATTACCGGGACAACAATTTCACAGTGAAACGGTATATAAATTGAAAGTGAATTAATAAATCTTATACAAATGATTTTTAAAAAATTAAAAAATGCAATCCCTGGTGGTTGCATTTTTGTTTTAGTTGGTATCACCAGCATACAGCCTTTGTTTGCGCAACAGGATAGCAATCTGATTGCGATCAATGCGAAAAAAGTAGCTGGCCCGTTCAAGCCCATCTGGTCATACTTTGGCTATGATGAAGCGAATTACACTACCATGAAAGACGGTAAAAAATTACTGACGGAACTCGCTGCATTAAGTGCCAATCCTGTGTATGTAAGGGTACATAATTTATTAACGAGCGGTGATGGAAAAGCAGCTCTGAAATGGAGCA
>JAYUBR010000240.1:0-2195 GCA_043740775.1 Ferruginibacter sp.
TGGATCACAAGGAAGTATACCCTTATATCAGCGAAGGTTTTGGCGAAGATTTTGTACCTGCCAATTACGACATGAGTGTAATTGATGCCTTTACAAAAGTGACCGATAAAGATGGTGCGTTAATGGCAAGGCGCATTGCCAAAGAAGAAGGGCTTTTTTGCGGATACAGTGCCGGCAGTTGTTTGCAGGGAATGTTGCAATTAAAAAATGAATTGAAAAAAGATGATGTGGTGGTTTTGATATTTCATGATCATGGCAGCCGCTATGTTGGCAAAGTGTACAATGATGAGTGGATGCTTGAAAGAGGGTTTTTAGAAATGAAAACATTTAAAGACTTGATCAATGGCCGTGGCTCACAAAAATTAATAACATTAACACCTTTACAAACTGTTGCGGAAGCCATTGAACTGATGAAAAAATATGACATTGAAAACATACCAGTTGTAAGCGATGGCGCAAGCATTGGTGCTATTTCGGAAAGTGGTTTATTTAATAAGATTTTAAACGATGCCAATGTAAAATGGAAGACAGTGGAATCGCTAATGGAAAAAACTTATCCCGAAGTTGCTTTTGATACACCGGTTGAACGGTTAAGTGCATTTATAAACAAAGAAAACGGAGCTGTTTTAAGTAAGGATGAAACCGGAGCTTTCCACATCGTTACTAAATATGATATTATTCAGAGCCTTTCAAAATGATAATTTAAATAAGTAACAAAACTGTTTAAAACGCTGAAATACTGATGGATACTGCATTTGATAGATGCAGTATCTTTTTTATATATATTTAAAATAATGATTTAGTCGTAATTTTACTCTTAATGAAATGGTAGTACTCCTTTAGATATTGCTGCACAACTACGCTGTATTTAGTAATTACTGTAACAATAAAATAGCGCAAGAATGCGCTTGTATGGCAAGCAAATCTGTTGCATCTTTGTGTCAGAAGTTGATTGATAGGAATTAAATATCAATCATATCCAAAAATCCTGATAAACCAAAAAAATGGCTAAAATCCAACGCATCACTGAAAAGCTAACACATCCAATATCAGTCAACTTCTTATTTTTTTTTCACACAATTAAAAATAACATCCAACAAGATCCAAAGTAAAAACAACAAAACTAATTCCTTTGAAGACCCAATATCCGGCATTCTGAGACTATGCTTTAACAGGCGATGATGACTCAAAAAACCAAACAAAAACTAATATCCGGAACTATGCTGCAACAAGCGATGATGATCCAAAAACCAACCACCAATGTCCTAAGCTTATGCTGTAAAAAGCGACGATGGCAAAAAAACTAACCCTAAAACCTGGCGAATCATAAAAGATTTAACCTGGTGGCGCTAACTACGTCCAATGTAATCCTGAAACAGCCGCTTATTCCGGCAAAAACATCTTACTTCCACAGGCTATGAAAAACCAATAGCTGTGGAAGTTTTTCTTTTTACACCCATCCTGTTTTAATTTTCATCTAACTACTCATCTCCAATTATTCCGATCAGTGCGTAGAAATCCTACTACATCAACTGAATAATTACGCTACCCACAGTAATTAATGAACGATACAAATAGAGTAATGCTGCTCTTGTAAGGAGTGTATAACTGTTGCATCTTTGTATCGGAAAGTTAAGGTTGAAAAATCAAAACAATCTGATCGAACAATCTAACAAAAACAATAATCGAAATTCCTTTGAAAACTGAAAATTCAAGATCCCGAGACTATGCTGTTAAAAGCGATGATGGCTCAAAAAAACCAACAACCCAATATCCTTGTCTATGCCCTTAAAAGCGATGATGACAAAACCAAACAAAACCAATATCCTTGTCTATGCTGTTAAAAGCGATGATGACTTGAAAAGACCAACAAAACCAATATCCCGGAACTATGCTGTAACAAGCGATGATGATCCAAAAAACCAATGAGCCAATATCCTAAGCCAATGCTGTTAAAAGCTATGATGGCAAAAGACCAGAACACTGAAACCAGTTAATTCATTTACCACGATTTTTCTGGAATCGTAACCCGCAAAATGTAATCCTGAAGCAGCCAGTTGCGGCTGGCGAAAAAAAATGTTACTTCCACAGGCTATGAAAAACTAATAGCTGTGGAAGTTTTTCTTTTAAGGAAATGTCTATCCAGGCTTTTCATCCACTCCCCACCCGGCAAATTCCCGGTTAACGTAAAATTC
>JAYUBR010000241.1:0-2193 GCA_043740775.1 Ferruginibacter sp.
GCCGCCAGGGTTTGGCTGCAGAGTGGCTGATATTTCACAGTGGCGAGCAATTGTTGCCATAAATATTTTATAGTGAGTTTTTTAAAGCGGTTCAGCTAATCCTGTATTTTACAGCTATGCTCAAGTAGTTGATTGAGCAGGTGCGCTATCAACATGGACTCGTAATAGTTTTGCAGTGCATTGAAAGATTTTCTGCTATATAAATGTTCCATGTTATAGCCATTATTTTTCTCTTCGTTAAATCCTTCATTTTCTATTTTCCACCTTAACCTTCCGGCTTTGCTAAGTTTTTTTACGGTGGATTTATCTGTAGGCAGATTGGTGATGCGTACAAAGTTGGTGGTGGCTGTTTTGTTTGTTTTTATATTGCTGATGGTTTTTTTGCACTGCAGATAGTGCAGAGTATGTTTCTTATACAGCAAATCTTCTACCCAGTAAAACGCCTGGGTTAGGGTGGTATTTTTAATAGTACACTCAGGGTGATGGATAAAGCTGGTTCGGTGTGTTGGAGGATTATCTTTTAGACAATCCTGCAAAGCGGGCAGGCTACCGTCCTGCAGGGTGATGATGTACTTCCATTGATTGTTTTGGCAAATCCCCGTCACCGTGCTACTGCCAGTATGCAGATGGGCAGGCGGGGAAAGGCTTGCTTTAATTTTTGTGCCAGTCGTTTAAAGGCGTTCTGTTCACAATCTTGTTTGTCATAAGGCTTATCGTTGTCATTAACGATCCTCTCGGTGGCCAGTGATATACAAAAACCGTTTTCTGTAACAAGCTTCGCTTCCAGTACCGGATAGAGATAGGTAATTATTCCATTTTTCGATTCCTTTTTTAATCCGCATCCAAAAGGTCTTTATCACTGCTGACTACACCAGTGGCATCAACAGCAATCATATAATGTTCAAATATTTTATGCCTGCAGAAAACCTTGTTCTCTATCAGCCGGCTCACCAGGCTTACTTTTATTTTTCTCCAGTTCAGCCGGTAGCAGTGTTTCAAAAAAATCCTGCACGGTATCTAAGTGTGGCAATCGGGCACCAAAGAGTTTTTGAAAGTTGGTGTTAAATTCAGCGCTGTACCTGCGGTTATTATTGACTGCGTTACGGCTCTGTGCTTTAAAGATAAACATGCCAAGTGAGGCACTTATTAGTTCATCCGGGCGATAGTCTTTGCGTTGGCGGTTATATGCTACCTGTGCCAATTTTTTTTTAAAATCCGGAAAAAATTCCGTGTGGTTTTGCGCAATTCATACACTATTGCTGCACCACCAACTACCTCATTTTGCGAGCGAATATTTTTTGGCGGGGAGGCATTATTATCGTTGTTACCCAATATAAAATGGCTATCTTCACAGCAACAAAAAAGAGCCCGCCGAATTACAAAAAACGTGGGCTTTTAAAATCAACATATATGGGTAACAAATATACTTTAATTTAAAGTAGCTTAGCCCGAAGGGGCTTTTTATTCCCACAACTCCCACAACAATACGATTAGCCCGAAAATTATTTTTGCAATTATCTATACAACCATGGATGGGCCTGCCTTTGATTTACTCCCGGAATCGCTGGAAAGAGGTTAGTTTAGACAAGTGGAGTTGTGAATAAACAATTACTTATAAAAGTAAAGTAGCTCATTGCTTAGAAAGAGTTAAAGACTTTTAAGTTTCTTATTGTTTCGTCCACGATATAATATCAATAATTTGTTTAGTGTTCTTATGTCTGTATCGTAGTCGTCAATTTGTAATTTTTCTTTTCCGTTCGGATAGTTATAAGTTAAGTAGTAATGAACATATTTACCCGAACCTTCACTTAGTGCTTCTTCTTTATTAATGCACTTCCAGTCAAAAAATTGGGTAGAAATTGTTTGGATTCCTTTTTCGTTCAAAATTATCTGTGGCGTTGCATTTGTTGCTTCTTTGAATTCTTTATAACCGAAATATATACCAGCAATTGAAAATGCAATACCCAAAATATAACTGCCTGTGTTCAGCAATAAATAAATTCCCAGAAAAAGGCAAGCAATCATTATTATCATTTCAAAAAGGTTTTTTCCTTTTGAATAAAAAATTATAGTTTCATTTGAAATAGTTAAGTCATCAAAGAATACATCTTGCTGTTTAAATTTAGTTTGTAAAGAATTCCATTTTGCTTTGTCACCCGATCTTCTTATTTCAGTCTTTTCAAAAAGGCTATT
>JAYUBR010000242.1:0-7345 GCA_043740775.1 Ferruginibacter sp.
AATGCTTCCGATTATATGGATTACTATAATCAATTGACAAAGGACAAATATTTGATAGATAATAATCAAACTCCTTTTGGTGCAAATACACCTGGAGGGTTTGTGCCAAAGTACAGTGCAACGGATATTAAAAATGCAGGATCTGGTACAGACTGGCTTGGTCTTGTATTAAGGAATGGCGCAATTGATAACCATAATCTGAATGTGAATGGAGGAACCGATAAAGTTGTTTACTTTTTTTCCGGTAACTATTTCAATCAGGAAGGTACCATGCGTCAGTCTGGTCTTAAAAGATATACCGGCAGGCTAAACCTTACCTATAATCTCACTAAATTTCTTTCGCTTAATACCAATATAAGCGGATCAAAAGCAAATTTTAAAAACTCAACAGCAGGCTGGCAAAATGGTGGTTCAGGTACACAGGGTTTTGGTGCACTACAGGCTGCAGTTTCCTATCCAAGAAGCATTCCGCTTTATGATGCCAATGGGAAATACAGTGTTTTTCAAACCACCGGCAACCCGGTATCATTGTTAGATATCAACGACAAGACAGATTACACATCTTTGAACGCCACAGCTTCACTCGATGTAAAAATTATTGGCAATGAATTAACGGGGCGATTGCTCTATGGCAATACCAGCGAAAACTCTATAAGAGATTTTTTTGTTCCTTCCAGTACTTTTTATTTTCAATTAAACAGGGCAAGAGCTTCTTTGAATGAGTCAAGGCGTGAGGTAACAACAATGGAAGCTACACTTACCTACAAAAAGAAACTATTGAAAAATAAATTAAATTTTGATGCAGTAACCGGTATAGGCCAGTATAAAAACAGCGGCTATGGATTTGGCGCTGCCAGCGCAGATATGCTGGATGCAATTGGTACTTCCAATCTTTTTGCAGGGCCAGGTGCTGTTTCAGTAGGCTCTTATAAGTTTCTTTCAAAAACACGTTCTTATTTTGCCCGTACCACGTTAGATTTTCTTGACAAATATGTACTACAGTTAATTTACCGTTATGATGGCTTCAATAACTTTTTTCCACAAAATAAATTTGCACCTTTCCCATCTGCATCTGTTGCATGGAAGGTATCAAATGAATCTTTCCTGAAAAACAATGCCCATATCAGCTTATTAAAATTTCGGGCAAGTATTGGTGTTACCGGTTATGCATCTGGTTATGCATATGCTAATTATATTCCCGATAATTCGTTGGTTTCTTTTAATAGTGGCGGCAGGCAAATGATACCTTATGCACTAGCATCGCTTGATCATCCTGAACTTCAGTGGCCAAAAACAATTAATAAAAACATAGGCGTTGATTTCGGATTATTTAAAGACAAAATCAGTGGTTCGTTCGATTGGTTCCGGGATGATATTACCAGTCTTATTACCAATGCAAGCACCGCTCCGCTTAGCTTCCTGGGAACACAACCTGTAAACGGTGCCCACAGAATAAGAACCGGATGGGAAGCATCTATTAGCACACGCAATATTAATACAAATGATTTTCAATGGAGTAGCAGTATCAATGTTTCGCATGTATTGTATAAGCATGAAGAAAGGTTCCCTTTTGAGGTGATACCGCAAGGGGGCCAGGTAAAAGACCCGGTTAATTCAATTTATGTTTTTAAAACAGATGGTATTCTGCAAATTGGAGAAGCAGCCTCTGAATGGCAGCCCGCCAATGCAAAAAAGCCTGGTGCTCCAAAGTTTATTGATGTAAACAATGATAAAAAATTAGATAAAAATGATATTGTAAGATACAATGGCGATCCAAAATTAACCATTGGCTTTGGCAACAATATTAAATATAAACAATTTGATTTGGGTGTTTTGTTCTACGGCCAGGTTGGTGGCTGGGGCTATAATAACCTGGTATCTTGGGCAACACCAGCTGGCTTTATTTCCGGTAATCAAAGCGGTATTCAGGAAATAAAAAATGTATGGTCCACCACTAATCCAACTGGTACTTTACCGGGTGTTGCGTATGATGAATATGCTTTAGGACTAGCTGCAGGTGTTGATACAAAATTAGAAAAAACTGATTTTGTTCGCTGCCGTAATATTACGCTTGGTTATACATTTAACCAACCGGCTATTAATAAATATTTTAAAAACCTACGGATGTATGCTGATGTACAAAATCCATTTATCATTACCAACTACCGTATTGCTGATCCTGAAGTTCAGGCGTATGGTGTTAAAGGAGGGCCGGCTCCCTACCCAATGGCAACAACCTATTCACTTGGTATCAAAGCAAATTTTTAATTCTTTAAATTAACAATATGAAAAAGATAATCTTATTCGTTACAATTTTCTTTGCACTCTTCAGCAGTTGCAAAAAAGGGTTAGATGCCAAAATTTACGGCTCTTTAAACCCAACCAATTTTCCAAAAACAGAAGCCGATTTTAATTTACTCACAACCGGCGTTTATAAATTGTTCGGATCAAAATGGGGATACTATGGCGATGTTGGTGGTGTTGCAGGAAATCTTTTTTTCGGCGTTGAATATTCCAACCTATTTTTAAATGATTACCCCACTGATCTTATTGCTCATTTCCCGGAATGGGGTGGTTTTTTTGATGGTTTCAGCAAACCAGATTTCAATTTTATGAAAACGCTGGGTAGCGACAGAAATCATTTGGAGAAAATTCGTTTTATTACTAAATACACTAAAATGATAGATGATATTGAAAAATCGGCTATCAGTGAAACGGCAAAAAAACAATTTACTGCTGAAGTAAAAACTGCAAGAGGAATAATTATGTATTATTTATTGACGATGTATGGGCCGGTTCCTGTTATAACAGATGCTTCAAAAATTGGAACGGATGCAGAGAAAGATTTAACCAGGCCTGACAGAGCAGTTTACGTTGGAGTTATTGCAAGTGATTTAAGATTTGCCGCAGATAATCTTCCGGTTTCTCCTGATGATTATGGAAGATTTAATAAAGGCTGTGCGCTAACCTATTTAACAAGGCTTTATCTCAACGAAAAAAATTGGCAGAAAGCAGAACTAGCCGCACGGGAAATTTTACCACTCGGATACAGTTTGGTAAATGATTACACAAGCCTTTTCAAAACCGTTTCAGAAAAAAATTCAGAAACTATCTGGGCTGTTACTTGTGATCCAACTGCTGATGGCAGCGAAAAACTTGGCAATATGAATGCCTGGTCATACTATTGTTTTCCCAACGATTTTCCTGGTAATATAACATCCGTAGGAGGAAGAAGAACGGGTGGATGGGCATGGCCAGGGGCTTTTACAGCTACATGGTCATTTTATGATTCATTTGATTCATTAGATAAAAGAAGAAGCTTATTGCTGGATCATTATGATGCAGTAAACAGCAGTGGTTATCCTGCTGGTTATTCCATTACACGTGCTGGTGGTATGCGTGGGCCGGTAATTGCAAAGTATCCCGATGATGACCCCACAGCGTTTTCCGGAAACGATATACCAGTGTGCAGGTATGCAGATGTGGAACTTATGCTGGCGGAGGCTATAAATGAACAAGCAGGATCAGGCGGTGAAGCACAAGGTTTTATAAATGATGTACGCCGCCGTGCAGGTATTACAAATCTTAGTGGTGCAGGTATTGCTTCAAAAGACGCTTTTAGGGATGCCATTTTAAGAGAGCGGGGATGGGAATTGTTTTTTGAAGGCCAAAGAAGAATTGACCTGGTGAGAATGGGTAAATGGACACAAGTACTTACAGCTGCCGGCAAGCCTGTTGGCACTGGTGCTGGTCTTTTTCCGGTTCCTCAATATATGCTCGACCTGGGAATGGCACAAACGCCGGGCTACTAAAAAATCTACAGTTGTTTTGGTAAACGTGGGGTTATCTTTTAAGGTAACCCCCATTTTTAAAATTTGAGATCATTTTTTTTAATGAAATGATTAGCCAACCTTGCAACATAACAATCTACAGTTGAGTGTTGCAAAATATATTCATGCATTACTTGTGGTACTAACCTGAATAATGCCGAGAAACTTAATAGTACAAGTAGAACGAATTACTGGAAATAAAAAAGATAAACTGAATTCCAGATAATATATCGAAACCTATTTTTTTCGATTTTAAAACTGAGCCAATTATATGAAACTGAATATTTTTTTTGTTGCAATAGGGTTGTTTATTATCTGTTCATGCAAAAAAGCTGATGGGCAAAAAGCAGTTGTTCCACCTGATACAGAAGATACAGCCATTATTAAAAATGCAGGGTTTGAAAGGGATCCTGCAACACAATCACCCGGTTCATGGCAAACAACCGGAGATCAGGATGCAGATTATACAGCGGCTTCTGGTGTAAACAATAGTAGTTTGGCATTGCAGCATAAAAAAAGTATTCCTTATAGTGTATACACTTATCAAAAATTAACAGGGCTTGCCAATGGTTTTTATACATTAACTGCCTGGGTACAAAACAGCGGCGACCAAAAAGCTTGTTTTCTTTCTGCAAAAAATATTGCAGGAGATCGAATGACAAGTCTGCCGGTTACATCCACATGGACACAAGTATTTATCAGAGGTATAGAAGTATCCAATGGCGAATGTACAGTTGGTATTAACTCAGATGCCAACGCAGGCAACTGGTGTAGTGTTGATAATTTTTTATTAACCAAAGATGACAAGCCTTATACTTTTCTAAAAGGTGCCGATATTTCTGAACTATCTTATATTGAATCCAAGGGGGGCAAATTTTTTGAGAATGGTGTGCAAAATGATTGTATCACCCTATTAAAAAATAATGGAGTAAATATGGTAAGGTTAAGATTATACAATGATCCGGGTAACCCTGCATTTACACCATCCAATCGATTGCCTGCAGGCATACAAAACCCCACAGATATATTAAGACTTGCATTGAGGTCGAAGGCAGCAGGTATGCAAATTCAATTGACATTTCATTACAGCGATTATTGGACAAACGCAAGCACACAAATAAAACCACACGATTGGTCAACATTAAATTATGCACAGTTAAAGCAAGCTGTATATGATTTTACTTTTAATTTTATGGCGCAGATGAAAGCACAGGGAACTACTCCTGAGTATGTTTCGTTGGGCAATGAAACCGCAGGTGGCCTGTTGTTTCCCGATGGAGATTACAATCACTTTACACAATTGGCAGAACTGTATAATAAAGGGTATGATGCAGTAAAAGCAGTATCGCCTGCTTCAAAAGTAATCATTCATTTAGATGATGCCGGTAGCTATGATAAATACAACTGGTATTTTGATGCATTAAAAGCGGCCGGTGGAAAATTTGATATTATAGGAACTTCCTATTATCCATTTTGGACAAAGAAAACAGTAACACAAATGCGTGACTGGGCCAATACGATTTCAACAAAATACAACACCGATATTATTATTATGGAAACGGGTTTTAACTGGAATGCAACATTGCCCTCCGGCGCTGCTGGACAACTTTCAAATAATGGTCCTTATCAAACTATCTATCCATCATCTCCGGAAGGGCAAAGAAATTTTATGTATGAACTGTTTAATGGTATTAAGCAGGCAAATGGAGGAAGAGTTATTGGAGATATTTACTGGGATCCTGTTATGATTGAAGTGCCTGGCGTAGGCTGGGAACTTGGTGCACCCAACGTAGTTTCTAATACTACTTTGTTTGATTTTAGTGGTCATGCACTTCCTTCATTAAAAGCGTACAAGTTTAATAATTAGTCAATAATTTTTAATGAAGGGTTGCATACACTTAGTTTTTTTAATCAGTGTATTTATTTATATGGGCTGTAACAGTTTATCAAAAACTTTTCGTCAAAAACAATCAACAACCATTAATAATACGCCAACTGTAAGTTTGTACCCATCTCCGGATTTAGTTGTTTCTTACCATTCTGATTGGACTAAGAAACATTATCCGGAAAGGATTATAGCATTTAAACAACATCCGCTTAAGGTGGGGGATATTGTTTTTTTAGGTAACAGCCTTACCGAACATGGGGATGATTGGGGCAAACGTTTAAACATCCCTACAATAAAAAACCGTGGTATTGCCGGTGATGTTACTTATGGTGTATTGCAAAGATTAAATGAAATATGGTATTATAAGCCGACTGCTGGTTTTATCCTGATTGGGATAAATGATATGTTTAATGATTCTTTGAGTGCAAAATACATTGCTGATAATGATATTAAAATTGCTGAAATAATTGATAAAAAATCCCCACAAACTAAATTGTATATGCAAACTATATTACCAACTGCCAATCACAATTTAGTAGCAAAAATTAAAATTGTGAATGATAAATTGAAAAGCAATGCATCTCAAATGACTTATTCATTGATTGACCTTCATTCATTTTTTGCAGATGAAAATGATCTTATAAAAAAAGAATTAACCAATGATGGTGTTCATTTAACAGAAGAAGGATATAATCTTTGGATTAGTGTAGTGGGAAAGTATTTAAAGTAATTCAAGAAATAGCAAAAATTTGTAAAATGATTTTTACACTCTGTCAACATCAAAATAAATAATTGATAATTTTGCTGTATTTTATTTTAATAAATCAACTTGTTATAGATTACACAGCATCTTATACGGGCACAACAATTTGTAAATCAAAATTATCCCGAATCAGAGGTTGGCACTAAATTGAACTAGCAGTATTTTACCAATATGAATGATATGGTAGCTCGGTATAATAAAGATGTAATAGTTGTAGAAATTGGAATGAGTTGGACAGATGCTACCCAAAGTAATTCTTTTATTGTTGATCTATTATCCAAAGTAAAATCAGTAAATAATAACAGAGGCCGGAGTATTTTATATTGGAAACCCCAAAGCTTTAATAATTGGAAAATCAACAATTGCCTTAAATGCATTTAACTAATTTCTGAAAGCCTAAAAAATTTACCATCTAAAAAAATAAAATGAAAATATATTTATTGGCGAAAGCCATGATAGCTTGTTTCTTGTTTGCAGGAACTATTGCCTCAGCCCAATCAAAAGAAATTCTTTTATGGCCCAATGGTGCGCCGGGTAGTGAAGGTAAAATGGGTAAAGAAAAAGTAAGAATTGCTGAAGGAGGCGATCAGGTGATCTCTAATATTCATCATCCTTCTATAACACCCTATTTCGCTGCGAAAGATAAAGCCACGGGAGCAGCTTTAATAATCGCCCCGGGTGGTGGCCATCGGGAACTTTGGATTGATCATGAAGGATACAATGTTGCAAAATGGTTTGGCGAAAGGGGTATCACAGTATTTATTTTAAAATATCGCCTGGCTCAAGATTCTAATTCAACCTATACGATAGATAAAGATGAATTGGCCGATATGCAAAGAGCCATTCGTTTGGTTAGAAGCAGGG